>NZ_JAUBUI010000004.1:132160-132870 GCF_036705385.1 Microcoleus sp. B3-A4
GCGACGCTTATGACCGGACGGCTATGCCCGGAAAGGGTTTTGAGTTCTTTTTGGGTTTGCAGGTTCCACAGTTTGATCGTCGTGTCTGCGCTAGCTGAAGCCAAAGTTTTGCCATCCGGACTAAAGGCGACGCTATAGACCGTACTGCTATGCCCGGAAAGGGTTTTGAGTTCTTTTTGGGTTTGCAGGTTCCACAGTTTGATAGTCTTGTCTGTGCTAGCTGAAGCCAAAGTTTTGCCATCCGGACTAAAGGCGACGCTTATGACCGGACGGCTATGCCCGGAAAGGGTTTTGAGTTCTTTTTGGGTTTGCAGGTTCCACAGTTTGATAGTGTTGTCATGGCTAGCTGAAGCCAAAGTTTTGCCATCCGGACTAAAGGCGAGGCTCCAGACCACACCGCTATGCCCGGAAAGGGTTGTGAGTTCTTTTTGGGTTTGCAGGTTCCACAGTTTGATAGTGTTGTCAGCGCTAGCTGAAGCCAAAGTTTTGCCATCCGGACTAAAGGCGAGGCTTAGGACCAAACTGCTATGCCCGGAAAGGGTTTTGAGTTCTTTTTGGGTTTGCAGGTTCCACAGTTTGATAGTCTTGTCTGCGCTAGCTGAAGCCAAAGTTTTGCCATCCGGACTAAAGGCGACGCTATAGACCAAACTGCTATGCCCGGAAAGGGTTTTGAGTTCTTTTTGGGTTTGCAGGTTCCACAGTTTGATAGT
>NZ_JAUBUI010000004.1:132970-192918 GCF_036705385.1 Microcoleus sp. B3-A4
ACGCTATAGACCAAACTGCTATGCCCGGAAAGGGTTTTGAGTTCTTTTTGGGTTTGCAGGTTCCACAGTTTGATAGTCTTGTCATGGCTAGCTGAAGCCAAAGTTTTGCCATCCGGACTAAAGGCGACGCTTATGACCATACGGCTATGCCCTTCCAAACTATTGTGTTCTTTTACTTCGGAAAATGCTTGTTGCAGCACCCCTATTACTTGTCCTTTAATATCTTTTGTCGTTTCGGCTGAAGCATCAAGTTTTTTGAATGTTTGCCCTGCCTGCAAGGCTTCCAATAGGGATTTAAAGGTCTGTCCGGAACTCAATGATTGAGTGGAAAAAGCCGTTTCCTGGATGGCATTGGCTAAAGTTTGGGCTTGAGTGACTTGCTGGTTAGCTTGAGTGACTTGCTGGTTAGCTTGAGTGACTTGCTGGTTAGCTTGAGTGACTTGCTTCCAGGTAAAAAAAGATGCTCCAAACGCCACTAACAAAGCCACCCCAGCTACAACGGAAGTCACAGTCCTAATTTTTAGTGCTTTTTTCTGGGCTTGAGTGAGGGTCTGATTTGCTTCTGTCAAAAGTTTATTGGCTTGTCTTTGGGCTTCTAAATCTCGTTCAACTTCTCGTTGTTGTAATTCCCGACTGGCATTTAAAAACTGATAATCTAAATCGCTTAAGCTTTTACCTGCCGCCCAAGCTTGAGCATCTTGCAAAGCCTGACCCCGCAACAGTCGCGATTCATCTTGGCAATCTGAATCTTCCCAAGCGTTAAAAGTTTCACTGTAGGGGCGGAGATTTGCTAATTGTTTTTCTACCCAATCAGCAGTAAAAACAGATTGATAAATTCGGTTATAAACTTTAAGTTTACCAGATTGCTTAACTACCAAACCTGTTAAGCGGAGTTCCATTTGTTCAGGAGTATTATCAGCGGCTATCTGATTTTGTTGTAAAATTTGCTGATAGATACCCAGCAACCGACTGGCACGTTGTTTGCTGCGTAAAATCCGGTCTCTAATCGTCTTTAAATGCTCTGGCTCATCCTGTCCTTCCCAATTCTCAATCACCTTTTTTTGTCCTAAAGTCGCAACCCAATCTGGGGAATATTCGAGCTTTAATTTTTGATTTTCGGTTAATTCTGAATTCAAATAGTTTTTGAGCAATTTACAAACTTTTTGCGTTAAAAATGGCTGTCCCCCAGTCCAAGATAATATCGCTTCTAACAACGCTTGAGAATTTTCTGCTTGAGTTCCTAGTCCTACTGCCAAAGGTTGTGCTTCTGCTAATTGAAAACCCGTTAACTCAATGGCACGACCAATATTAAACGGAGTGCGAAGCTGATTGCTTATCAAATCGGAAGGCGTTGCTACCCCAATCAAAGCAAAGGTTAAACGGCTATATTCAGGCTTGTCTGCCCGCTGGTTAAAACAATCACGAATTACTGCAAAAAAATCATCAATATTAAATGGTAAAGCCAATACGCTGTCAATTTCATCAACAAAAATCACGATAGATTTATCAAGAAATTCCAGCAATACCTCTGCGATAAACTTGCTGAAACGTTGGACAGGAGACACCAGTTCGTGACTCGTCCACCATTCATAAGAATCGAAATTATTGTAGAGTTCAAAACTATTCACCAGCGAGTCAATGATTCCAAAATACCACTCTTTAGGAGTAATATTTGCAGTACCAATTGCTGTAATATCAACGGCAGCACAGGCAAATCCCTCCTGCTGCAATCTAGCCATTGTTTGCACCCGCAAGCTAGATTTACCCATCTGCCGCGAGTTGAGAACGTAACAAAATTCTCCGGCTTTTAATCCGTCATAAAAATCTCGGTCAGCTTGTCTCCTAACATAGGTTGGTGCATCTACAGGTAGGCTACCACCTACTTGATATTCGTAATGTAAATCAGGTTTGTCATTCATTAATGAACTCCCAAGCGATCTTTAAAATAAAGGCGGTAGAGATTGCACAGAGGAATTACATCATTACCCCGCAGTTTCACCAAACCCAGACTGCGAAGTTTAAACGCTAGATTTGCTTCTAATCGTACCGGATGGGAACTAGCAATTACTTGTTTCATTGCTGCTTCCAAATTAGGATCGGCGGTGAGGTTAAATAAATGGCGACGTAAATGATCGCCATAAATTCCTTCTTCTGTAGGTGCCATCTGTAAAAATTGTTTGAGGTTCAAAGAACCGCGAGCAATTTCATAGAGGGCTTTTCTTAACAGGTAAGGATGCCCGTCTACCATTCCTATTAGTTGTTCTATTTCACTTGCCGAGCAATTCACTTGATGTTTTTGTACCAATTCATTAATTTGTTGATGGTTGAATTCCGGCAATTCAATTGGTAAACCGACATTAAACGGCGATTGGTTGATATTGAGGGGAATATAAACTTCTTTGGAATGGGAGATGACTAAACGCAGTTTTTTCCAAGCTGGTTCGTTTTTCCCTTTTTCATGCCACGCCCGCAGTAAACCAAAGAATTCCTGGGCAACTTCGGGATGTTGAAACACTTGATCTACTTCATCTAATCCCAAAGTTAAGGGGGAAGTAATGGTGGCCAACAGATAGCGCTGAAAATAGTTGCCGCATTTTTGCTTGCTCCCCATGCCTTGTTTCCAGTAGTCTGCTACTCGATATTCAAAGTTTAATTCATTGGTGATGTCGCCACAGAACCACTGCAACAGCTCATCAATATTGGTAAGAAAACTTGCATCAGCAGATTGAAAGTTTAAATACGCAGTTTGATGTCCTTGTTCTCTTGCCTGGTGAAGAATGCGCTGTAATAAAGAGGTTTTTCCCATTTGACGGGGTGCTTTTACTCGGATCAAAGCTCCTGGTTTGAGTATGGTTTGGTAGCAGTCGGATTCGATGGGAGGACGATCGATATATAGCTGACAATCTAAGCTAACGGAACCTTCTGGGTTATCTAAATTGGAAATTGAAATGGCCGGTGAGGTGATGGATCGGGTATTTTCAACCGCAACAGGTGGATATTCAACATTCTCGCTCACTGCTGCATCTAAAGCCTCTCTCCCTTCCACTGTTGTCTCTACAGGAGAATCAGGCTTTGTCCTCAATACCGGCGTCAGTTCTTCAGAAATGCCGGCCATACTAATACTGGTACAACCCCATTCATAGGCGAATTCGACAGTTCTACCGGCACCCAATGCGTCATAAAATCCTACTGCGAATTCTCTGGCAGCATTATCACCGACGGCTTGGTTCATGCCAATCACATAAGGAATATGGGCAGCGATGGCTTTGGCTTGCACTTCTGAATAACAAGCGTTTAGTACCACACACTCTACTTGATCCTGAAACAGTTTAAAGAGGCCGGCTAATGCTTTTGCATTCACCAGCTTAATTTGTCCTGTGTCATCTTCAAGGGCTAACCCGCCTTCTCCTGCCCCATGTCCAGAAAAATGGACAATTTCTGGATTAAAATCTAAGACTGCTCGTTGCATTTCTCTGGGTGTCACCGCCCACTGTTGCTCCAGTTGAAATTTGTCACGCTTTTTAGAACGTTGCAACCCATCGGCAATTTCTTGAACCTCTTTACCTAAGCGCAGGGGCGTGGAGTTTTTGGGGTTAGCTGCCAAAAACAAGATGGTTTTTTTCTTTCTTGGGGAACTACTCATAAATGGGACTTTGACTAAAGGTGATTCGCTATTACTCCCTTTGGGCCCCAAGAATATCTAGTGAAGAGGACAAGGCTTTGCTGCGGGCTTTTATAGATATGGGATCGCGATCGCCCATACAAGATATTATTGTTTTTTCATGCCGATCTACTTACTAGATTAAGTTTACCAGCTCTACGGGAATATACTGTATCATGTCACGTAAATTAACCACAATTATTGTAGCGGCGGGTTCACGCGCGATCGGCAATATCAGCCATAACTCCCGTAAACCCGATTCTAGCGGGAACTTTTAAGCTCGAAAATCCCCCAAAGCTTTCAATGCAAATTGTGGCAAAGCTAACATCCTGCGCCACCGCCAAGGTTCTTGATAAAGCCGATACAACCATTCTAAATGATTGTCGCAAAACCACGCCGGCGCCCGGGTTTTTGTCCCCGCCCAAATATCAAAACTGCCACCAACTCCCACCCAAATCGAATTAGGACAAAGGTGTCTGTGTTCGGCAATCCAAAATTCTTGGCGTGGCACTCCCAAGCCTACAAAAATTAGTTTGGGCTGCATTTGTTTGAGGCTTTCACGGAAGCCTTTCTCTTCATCGGCAGAAAGATAACCGTGTTGAGAAGCAATGGACAATCCGTTAACTTTTTGCTGCCAAGTTTTGGCCGCCGCAGCCGCCACTCCTGGGGAACCTCCAAAGAAAAATAGTGGTTCCGAATCAGGCAATTTTCCGGCTTGTTGCAGCAGCGATTCTGCTAATTCAATCCCCGGATAGCGCTGTGCCGGTTTGCCACGCAGCCGCAAGTACAGCACCACTCCCGAACCGTCGGGAATCACCAGTTCCGCTTTGCGGATTACATCTGCTAAAGCTTGATTTTGCTCGGCTTGCATTGCCATTTCAGCATTCAGCGTCACGACGTGACTTCCTAACCCTTGATGCAGGCGCTCCATCAGCCAACCTGCATAATCATCTAATATGTGAACTGGTAGTCCCAGCACTGAAAATTGTGGGCGCGATCGATCCATATTTTTTTCTTTGAGGTTCCTACACACCTAGTTATTTAAATTAGCTTAGATTGGCGATCGATGCTAGACCAGTCTTGGACGCAAAAAACCCGGTTTGTGCCACACAGAGTCTGTTAAGTCATCCTTCCGTGGCCCAGAAACGGGGTTTTGGGTACGCGGCGTGCTAGTCTCTTGAGTTTTCGTGTAAAGTGCGATCGAGCATCAAGCCGGTAAGGGCCAAAAAACATAGTATCTGGTAGGCGCGGGTTTAGCTAAAAATCTATGATATAAGCCAGTTTATGAGTGTTCTCACCCGCGCTTCTATCTAATATTTATTTGTAACCGCCTGCTTAGTGTTCGATTTTTTTGACAGAGCCGTCGGCGTACCATTCCATTGGTACGAGCTCAATTTTACCATTAATTTTGACTGTAGAGTAGACAACTTTCACGAAAGGAACGCTGTTGTTATTGTGGTTGTGGGTAGACATGGCAATTACCTTTTTGTGTTTGCACAACTTGAAAAATGAGCTAATATCGGATATATTTAAAAGTCTATTCACCGCAAACCTGCTCGCATCAGGAAAAAGAAGGAAAACGAAATGGCGATCGCAACAACCCAGCGGCAAAGCAGGTTAGATTATTACTACCAGCAAATCAAAACCATCATCCTCAAGCGCCAGAACCCAATTACTGGTTTGTTGCCGGCGAGTACCGCCGTTAACGCTCACGGCGACTACACCGATGCCTGGGTGCGCGACAATGTGTACAGTATTCTCGCAGTTTGGGGTTTGGGTTTAGCTTATCGCAAAATTGATGGCGATCAGGGGAGAACATTTGAACTCGAACACAGCACAGTCAAACTGATGCGCGGCTTGCTGTTTGCGATGATGCAGCAATCGAGCAAAGTAGAACATTTTAAAAATACTCAGTCGCCGCTAGATGCCCTGCACGCTAAATACAATACTCAAACTGGAAGTATTGTTGTCGGTGATGACCAGTGGGGACATTTACAGTTAGACGCTACATCTATATTCTTATTAATTCTTGCTCAAATGACGGCTTCCGGGCTGCACGTAATTTTTACAATTGATGAAGTCAATTTCGTGCAAAATTTAGTTTACTACATCGGTAGAGCCTACCGCACGCCGGATTACGGAATTTGGGAAAGAGGTCATAAAATCAATCGCGGCAATGCAGAATTGAACGCCAGTTCAGTTGGCATGGCAAAAGCCGCCCTGGAAGCAATAAATGGGTTAGATTTGTTCGGAATTAAAGGTTCTCAAGCGTCAGTTATTCACGTTTTGCCAGACGAAATTGCCAGAAGTCGCATAACTCTGGAATCGCTTTTGCCTCGCGAATCTAGTTCAAAAGAAGTAGATGCCGCTTTATTAAGCGTGATTAGTTTTCCGGCTTTTGCTGTGGAAGATCGAGAATTAATAGAACGGACTCGAAATAAGATTATTGACAAATTGCAAGGAAAATACGGCTGCAAGCGGTTTCTGCGCGACGGACACCAAACAGTTTTGGAAGATGCCGATCGCCTGCACTACGAACCCACAGAATTAAGGCAGTTCGAGCACATTGAATGCGAGTGGCCGCTATTTTTCACTTATTTATTCTTGGACGGCATATTTCAGGGAAATCAAGCCCAAGTGCAGGAGTACCAGCAGCGTTTGGAATCTCTAGCAGTCGATCGCTCTGGTTTGCCGCTGCTACCCGAATTGTACTACGTCCCCGCCGAAAATATAGAAGCAGAAAAGCTAAATCCCCGCAGCCAGCAGCGCTTACCCAATGAAAATATTCCCCTCGTATGGGCGCAAAGTTTGTATTTTCTCGGTCAATTGCTGAACGAAGGATTAATCGCAGTTGGCGACATCGACCCGCTGGGAAGGCACCTCTCAGTGGGCCAACAGAGAGAACCTTTAGTGCAAATTGCACTGTTAGCTGAAGACGAAGATTTGCAAGCAGAATTAGCCGCTAACGGCATTGCCGCCCAAACCCCAAAACAGGTAGAACCAATTCAAGTCCGCCAGACTAAAGAATTATCAGCTATTTACACGCAAATTGGACGCAACGACCAATTAGGCTTAACCGGCCGCCCCGTGCGCCGTTTGCGGAGTTTAACAACTTCTCGGGTGTTTAAAATTCGCGAAGAGGCGATCGTATTTCTCCCCTCATTTTTGAACAGACAAGAGTTTTACTTAACTTTAGATTACCATTTTTTAGTAGCTCAAATCAAGAGCGAAATAGCTCACATTCACCGCCACTGGTATCAGTTGGGACGCCCTACGGTAACGCTGATGCTCACTCACACGATGCTGGAAACCGGCCGGGAAGCGTTGTTAGAATTAATGAAGGAATTCCGGGATGGACACTGTAACAACACGCCAGTTAAACTCGGAAATCTTAAGCAGTTAATGCTGACTGCCGGCACCGAAAGAATTGATCTCATGCACGATTTTGAATTTACCGAATCTCCGGTGACAGGTGCAGTAGAAACGCGCAGCTATCTAACTTACAATTCTGAAAAAACTTGGCCTTTAGGTCACACGCAAGAATTTAAATTAGAGTGTGAAACTAATACTCAATTCTTGCTAACTAGCCTGCGGAATTCAGAAAATTTGTACGAACAAATAGAGTTGCTGCACACCTTAGTTAGACTCAAAGGATTAAATTTTGATACAGGATTTGGAGGTGCCGAAGAAACAGTTACAGTTGTGGATTTGCTCAACGAAGTTTATACAAAAGCTGGAGAAAGTTCGCAATCAAAAATCCAATGGGCAGTCATCCGCCATGCCGCAGGTTTGCTGGACAAAGTTGATATTAGCTTGTCCGATGCGGTGACAGATATTTTGGTGCGGCAAAAACAAATTGCTGTGGGGAAAGCCTACAGCGAAGATTCGATAATTTCGCGACCAGGTTCTTACACGGAAGTGATGGACAAAATTCGCCAATTCTGCGGAGAAGATATTCGCGATCGAGTTCTCACCCAAGAAATTCTAATTTACCTCAGCGTCCTAATTAAAGCAGAACCCCACTTATTTAAAGGTCTGCTGACACTGAGAGTTAGCTACTTTATTCTGCTGTTAACCAGCGAATTAGCCCGCGAATTGGCAGTGACCCAAAATGAAGCTTACGAACATTTAATGCAGCTAAGTCCCTTTGAAATCAAAAATCGCCTGCGCCAAGTGTTGACAGAATACGAGGAAATGAATCAAATCCTCAAACAGCAAGAATCCCTGCGCGTCAAACAGCAGGAAAAAGATATTGAATGGGTAGTAGCGCCAGTTTCCGAAGAAACGCAAATGCTTGCGGGAGGATGGCGGCGGAAGCGGCAAATGGAAGGTGCAGTCAATCGCGTACCGAAGGATTTTTATCCGAGTGTTTGGGGACTGCTGCGGCACTGCAAAGGCTTGATAATTGGCGACAAATTAGAGCGGCGCAATCGGTTAGATAGCCATATTATATTATCGGAAATGACGCCGGGAGAAAAGAATTTCGCGCTACAAATCGAGCATTTGCTGAATAAGATTGTGGCGCCGGAATACCGACAAGTCAATATTGAGGCGCTGATGGAGTTGGCGGCGATCGCCCAGCGCAACCCCGAATTGCAAGTAGAAGAATACATCGTTTTAGATGTATTAGTCGGTCACGCAGTCCGGCTGAATTGGCAAGGAAAATACCCGGAAAGAGCCGGTAAATACGACGAAGATAAAGCGGCGGCTTGGCAAGCTTTTTACAATACTTCGCCTTACGTTTGCGCGAGTCACGTACTCGATGCTTTCCGGTTCTTGACGAAATTTGGATAGATTGAGTGCGACTGGTTAATACAAGCTACCACCTCGACGATAGTTCGGCGGTTGAAAGCGCAACTACACAAACTAAGTCCGCCTCTGCGGACTAAGAAATAAGGGAGATATTTAAGCTCGATCGGGATTATGCGAGATCCCTCAGAGAGCGAGCCATGGCTATTACAAAGCAGCTTACGCCCGCTCTGCACCTCCTTACCGTGCTACACATCACCCGCACCGCATTTTTTGTACGGTTGGCAACACCAGCGCTCCTTCCTGCGAGGCTGGCGCTGTGCAGAGTTCTGAGACTGGCTCATCATGGCGTTGTCACAGTATTGTCGGTTTCTAGGAATAGTTTTGTACGGTTTTCTTTACTGCCAGTTAATTCTGTCTTTCACGTTCATTCTGGTAAATACGACCAACTCAGTGGGGTTTTCCTGGCTGTTGCTCTTACTTAGAAAGCGGCATCATGATAACTGTAAGCAACGAGCTTCAACCCAAACTTTCGTTATAAAGTCTTACCAATCTTTGAGGTGACAGATTATGTTGATGCGCTATTGGCAACCATTCACAGAAATTGAAACGATCCGCCAGCAACTCGATAAAGTTTTTGACCAACGGGCAACAACGAAAGATAACTCACAAGCCACTTGGGTGCCCGCTGTGGAATTTGCTGATGCTGGGGACAACTTCGTATTAAAAGCGCAACTGCCTGGAATTGAACCCAAAGACATTGACGTTCAAGTCACTCGCGAAGCAATTTCTATCTCTGGCGAACGCCGCTACGAAAACACAGACGAAAAACCCGGCTACGTCCGCTCTGAATTCCGCTATGGCAAATTCCACCGCGTGCTTCCCTTGCCCGCACACATTCAAAACGACTCTGTGCAAGCTGAATACAAAGATGGCATTCTAACGCTAACCCTGCCCAAAGTGACTGAAGCTCGCAATAAAGTCGTCAAGATTAACTTGGGTCAAATTGCTGGAACTCCAGGGAATCCGGCCCGAGAACAGGCTAACCAATAACGATCGGCGTTTGGTGTAACGAATGGTGAACTCAGTACGCAGAAGGCTGCGCTTAATTGAGTGAGACAAATTTTACCAAATTGAGCCTGATTGGATTTACCTAACAACAACGGAATTGGAAAAACTCATACCGGGAGCTACAATTGCTCTCGGTATTTTTTATTTGGGAAAGCCTTAGAAAAGCTACCTATAGGTGTAGCGAATCTGGTTGACTACTTCGAGTGCAGATGTTGGATAATCGCAATAGTTGACACAAATATCTGCACCCGATTTGGCTAATTCAAGGGCGATGCCAGCACCAATTCCTTTCAAGCTACCTGTGACAAGTGCAATCTTATTGGCAAGCAGAGTTAGTATTGCAAAATACCGCTAATTCCACCTATTCTCCAAGTTTTGCCAACTATGCGATCGCTCTCCTTTCTATTTTAAATTTTGGAGCTATAGCGGTTCTCAATAAAATGAGGTACACACCGCTCGCAACTGATGCCCACGGAGGCCTATGCCCTATGCCCTATGCCCTATGCCCTATGCCCTATGCCCGCCAGAGCACCTCATGTTACTGAGAAAGGCTATACCATTTGCACAGTCGTATTGCCAGTCCAATTAACCTAAACTTTTGGCTGTAATTTTACACTGTAAACTGTGAATGCGTTCAAGGTCAATGAAAGCTACGGTCATTGCTTGAATTTTATCGTCAATTTTAACTATCAATTTTAACGCCCGCTAAAAAACAGCAATCCAACCGAGGGAGGCATATTTTGTTTCATACCCAAGGGCGTGAGCACATGGGACATTGGTAAGAGGGTGAGGGATTAACAGCCTGCGTCCACGTTTCGCTGTGCGGGTACACGCCCTGGTTTTTGGACAGCGTTTGGTGGTTGTGTGACCGCTAAAGAAATTAACCTGAACAGTGATGCCGTTAATTTAGAATTTGACACAAAGCATGACAGTTGGCGGTAAGCTCACTCTCATGCGTTTTCAAGTAACTCGCAGTCGCGATAGCTAGCCCTGTTTTTGCCCAATATCGTTGATAACGGTAAGGCAGGAATGTTTTGACGCGAGTACGATCGCCACCAACAGCCCAATTTTTGGGAAACTAAACCCAAACCAAAACCCCAACACGCCCGCCATGCCCAAACTTCCCGAATGCGTAGGCGTAAGCCGGGGCGGAGCCATCGCTGTCTCCTCGATCGCCCGCAACCCACACTTAATCTGTGCAGTTCATCCCACAGGCTCAGACACCGACACTTGCCCCGACTTTTGAGCAGACCCCAACGCTGAACCCGATGAACTGTGGGAACTCGAAGGGGCAAGCTACAATGGTGGCGAATTGATTCTGCAACCGAGGCAGCGGTGGACACCAGAAAGAAAAACAGTTAGAACTTTTGGATACCCACCCACTGTTTAGTGGCCGGTATCCCCAATGTGAAATGACTTACGCCCAGTATGAAACGCCGCCTGTTCATTGGGATTGTTCGGCTTGCGGATGGATAGATGATTCGGTTTGAGGTGATGGTTGACAACGATAATTATCAGCAACGGCAAAACACTCGATCGACACCCCCCTTGAAAGTGCAGCCAACTAATCCCCCAACAAACACCTAAAACGCGCCTTGAGGCAGCACAGTTAACAACACAATCTCATGAGGCCATGATTGCCAGAAGCGAAACATGAGCTCACTTTGGTTGAGTAAATTACTATGTTACGATCAGCTCCAATAATAATTAAGTTTTAAAACCGGCCTTAACCTCACACTCAATTCCCTTGCGATCGCTAGAACAACAATGACTATCAACTTAGCTGGCTATCAATTCGTTGAAACCCTCCACAGCGGGATAAGAACTTCAGTCGATCGCGCTCGGAAGGATTCAGACTTTTCCAGCGTGATCGTCAAAACGCTAAAGGCTGAGTATCCCACTCTTTCGGACATCACCCGCTTGCGGCACGAATATCAAATTCTGCAGAGCTTGAACGTAGAAGCGATTATCAAAGCCATTAGTTTAGAAAGCTATAAAAACGGTTTAGCACTGATATTAGAAGATTCAGGCTCCCAGGCTCTCAACGATTGGATGAAGGGTAAAAAGCTCACAATCATTCAATTTCTTTCTTTGGGTCTCCAGCTTGTCTCTGCCTTAGCAGAACTCCATAAACATAATATTATTCATAAAGATGTAAAGCCACAAAATATTATCATCAACCCAGCCACTGAAAAAGTTCAAATTATTGATTTCAGCATCGCTTCGCGCCTGGAGCGAGAAAATTCGACGCTCAGCCATCCAGATTTGCTCGAAGGCACACTCGCCTATATGTCGCCAGAACAAACTGGCCGGATGAATCGGTCAATTGACTACCGCACTGATTTTTATTCACTAGGCGTTACCTTCTATGAAATGCTCACAGGCGAGTTGCCCTTTAATTCCACAGACCCGCTGGAATTGGTACACAGCCATATTGCCAAAACTCCCATTCCCCCTCACCAGCTAAATTCTGAAATCCCACCACAAATTTCAGCGATTGCGATGAAGTTATTAGCTAAAAATGCTGAAGACCGCTACCAAAGCACTGAAGGACTAAAATTTGACTTAGAAACTTGCTTGATAAAGCTACAGGCTAGCGGATATATTTCCAATTTTGTTGTTGGAAGTGCGGATAAAGCAGGGCAATTAAATATACCGCAAAAGCTCTACGGTCGCGACCAAGAAATTAAAAATCTTCTAGAAACTTTCGAGCGCGTTGCCAGTGGTACCACCGAATTAATGCTGGTTTCCGGTTATTCCGGGATAGGCAAAACAGTGTTGGTCAATGAAGTTCACAAACCCATTGTGCGGCAACGAGGCTATTTTATTGCGGGGAAATTTGATCAGTTCAAGCGCAATATTCCTTATGCTTCCCTGATTCAAGCATTCCAATCCTTAACTCAGCAACTTCTAACCGAAGGCGAAGTAGAAATCCAAACTTGGAAAGAAAAACTGTTATCCGCTTTAGGCGATAACGGACAAGTCATCATTGATGTTATCCCTGAAGTCGAATTAATTATTGGCAAACAGCCACCCGTAGCAGAACTAGGGGCAACTGAAGCTCAAAACCGTTTCAGTCGCGTCTTTAAACAATTCATTGGCGTATTTACGACTATTGACCATCCCTTAGTTATCTTCCTCGATGACTTGCAGTGGGCGGATTCGGCATCGTTGAAATTAATTGAATTGCTAATAACTGATTCTGATAGCAAGTATTTATTGCTGATTGGGGCATATCGAGATAACGAAGTTTTTCCCACGCATCCAACGATTCAAACGATTGACAAGATTCGCCAAACGGGTGCGATGGTGAATAATATTGTCCTTCAACCATTACACCTGGTTCATGTCGAAGAATTAATTGCGGATACCTTAAATGAATCGGGCGGTTCGGAATCCCTGTCTGTAAAGACGCGAAATTTCGCGTCTCTACTTTTTAATAAAACGCAGGGCAATCCTTTCTTCTTAAGTCAAATCCTCAAAACTCTGTATCAAGAAGATTTGTTGAGTTATGATTTCTATTCTGGCGTCTGGCAATGGAATATCGAGCAAATTCAAGCGATCGGCATCACCGATTACAATGTTGTAGAACTGATTGCTAGAAACATACGCAAATTGCCAGAATATACACAAAAAGTATTAAAATTTGCTGCGTGTATTGGCAACACTTTTAACTTAGAAGTTTTGGCGATTGTCAATCAGGAATCATCCTTAATCACGGCGGCGCAATTGTGGGAAGCACTTCAAGCTGGGTTGATTTTACCTTTGAGCAATGAATACAAAATTCCCCTCGTATTTAGTCAGGAAGAATCGGGCGGTTTTACCTTAACTGATGTGAAGGTTGACTACAAGTTTTTACATGACAGAGTGCAGCAAGCTGCCTATTCTTTGATTCCAGATGAGCAGAAAAAAGAGACCCACTTAAAAATCGGTCAACTGCTGCTGCAAAGTACAACGCCAGAAGACCGAAAAGAAAATATTTTCGCTTTAGTTAACCAACTCAATTATGGTACTGAATTACTTACCACTGAATCCCAAAAATATGAACTAGCCGAATTGAATCTGATTGCAGGTCAGAAAGCGAAAGCTGCTACAGCCCACGATTCTGCCGTCAAATATTTGCAAGTGGGTTTATCTCTGCTAGCGGTAGATAGTTGGGACAATCGGTATGAACTGGCATTAAGGCTGCATGAGGAAGCAGCAGAGTCAGCATATTTGAGTGGTGATTTTGACCGAATGCAGAGATTCGTTGAGATAGTACAAAACTGCGCCAAAACGCTATTAGACATAGTAAAAGTGTACGAAATCCAGATTCAAGCTTATATGGCGCAGAACAAGCTGCTCGAAGCATTGAATACTGGGCTGCAAGTCTTAAAGCAGTTGGAGGTAGAGTTTCCCGACTCGCCAAACCCATCTGATATTGGGCAGGCGCTGGGGGAAACTGCGGCAATTTTGAGCGGAACCCGAATTGAGGACTTAATCGATCTGCCTGAAATGACCGATCCTTATCAATTAGCAGCGATCAGGATTTTGTCAAGTATATTTTCTGCTTGCTATTCTGGGATGCCCGTACTGGTGCCTTTAACAGTGTGCAAACAGGTCAATTTATCCGTTCAATATGGCAATGCTTCTGTGTCTCCCTTTGCATATGCGGTATATAGTCTTCTTCTTTGCGGGGCGGTAGGAGATATTGAGCGGGGCTATGAGTTGGGCCAATTAGCTTTACGTCTAGTGTCAAAGTTAAATGCCAAAGAAATCGAAGTCAAGACTTGCCACTTAGTGTATGCAGCCGTTCAACATTGGAAAGAACACGTCCGGAATACCTTAGAACCTTTCCTGTCAGCTTTCTCTAGCGGGCTGGAAACTGGAGATTTAGAATATGCTGGCTATGCCGTCATGGTGTGGAGTCATTACTCGTTTTTTGTTGGCAAGCAACTAATGCAACTTGAACGAGAGATAGCAACTTACACAGATGCACTTCATAAAATCAGCCAAAAAACTGCGCTTAATAATACAAAAATCTGTTGGCAATCCGTCTTAAACATGATGGGAAGAAGTGAAAATCTATGCCAGTTAAAGGGGGAAGTATACGACGAAGACAAAATGCTGCCGCTATACCAGCAAACCAACAATCAACTGGCAATTCATTACTTATACTTGCACAAAATTGCGCTTTGTTATGTGTTTGATAATTACCAGGAAGCCTTAAAAAACATCCCTCAAGTAGAAAGTTCTTTCGGCTCATCTACAGGGCAGCTAACTGTTGTTATTTTCTATTTCTACGATTCTCTAATACGGCTAGCTGTGTATTCTGAAACTTCGCCGTCCGACCAACAGGACATTCTTAACCGAATACAAGCTAATCAAGAAAAATTGCAAAAATGGGCACATTATGCCCCAATGAATCATTTGCACAAATTCTATTTAGTAGAGGCAGAAAAGCATCGGGTTTTAGGGGAAAAATTAGAGGCGATCGAGATGTACGACAAAGCGATCGCTCTTGCGAAAGAAAACGAGTACATCAACGAAGAAGCTCTAGCTCATGAACTCGCTGCCAAATTCTATTTGTCATGGGGTAAAGAAAAGATTGCCCGCACCTACATGACCGATGCTTATTATGCCTATATGCGCTGGGGAGCTTTAGGTAAAGTTAAACATCTAGAAGAAAAATACCCGCAATTAATAGCGCGATCCTCTGTGGTCACCGAAACCCCTTTCAACCCTACGATGACAATTGCTCCTTTGACCATTACAGGCGGTCAAACAGAGTTGCTAGACTTGGCAACTGTAATGAAAGCATCTAGTGCCATTTCTAGCGAAATTGTTCTACCTAACTTGCTCACCAAGTTAATGAAAATTTTGATAGAAAACGCAGGCGCTGAAACTGGATCGCTTATTCTTTCAAAAGAGGGTCAACTTGTTATAGAAGCGGCGGGGACTAAAGATCAAATCCGAGTGCTAGAATCTTTGCCAGTATCAACTTCTGGGCAAGTTCCTATCTCGGTACTTAATTACGTCACCAGAACTCAGAAAGATGTCGTTTTAAATGATTCCAGCCGCGAGGAAATCTTTAACGCCGACCCCTACATTGCCCAACACAAACCAAAATCAATTTTGTGTGCGCCTATCCTATATCAAGGTAAGTTAAGTGCCATCCTGTACCTAGAAAACAACGTGATTGCTGGCGCTTTCACGCCGAAGCGGGTAGAAGTGTTGCGGATGCTATCGGGACAAGCTGCGATCGCCTTAGAAAATGCCAACCTCTATCACACTTTAGAAGTCAAAGTAGAAGAGCGAACCGAGGAATTAAAAGCCAAAAATACGCACCTAGAAGTAGAAATTCAAGAGCGACAGCGAGCCGAGCAAGCGGCCGAAGCCGCAAACCGCGCCAAGAGCCAATTTCTCGCCAACATGAGCCACGAACTTCGCACACCGCTCAACGGCATTTTAGGTTATACCCAAATCCTCAAACGAGACATAGATTTAACCAGTCAGCAAATGTCTGGTATTAACATCATTCATCAGTGTGGTGAACACCTCCTAACTCTGATCAATGACGTTCTAGACCTCTCCAAAATCGAAGCCGGAAAAATGGAACTCTACCTCACCGAGTTTCACCTGTCAGACTTTCTCCAAGGCATTACTGAAATCTGCCAGATTCGCGCCCAACAGAAGGGAATCTCTTTGATTTACGAACCGCTAACTCCACTTCCCACTTGCGTCCAAGCCGATGAAAAAAGGTTGCGGCAAATTCTCATCAACTTACTCGGCAATGCCATAAAATTTACCGAAAAAGGAGGCGTTACTTTCAAAGTAGACAGACTGGAGACTCAGCCATCTTTGTCATCACCAATCGCCAATCCCCAATCCCTAACAGCGAAATTTATTTTCCAAGTAGAAGATACAGGCATTGGCATCGCGCCGGAGGAACTCTCAAAAATATTTTTGCCTTTCGAGCAAGCCAGCGGTTCAGTTAGCCAAATAGAGGGGACAGGATTAGGGCTGCCAATTAGTCGCCAATTAGTGGAGATGATGGGCGGCGAACTGAAAGTACAAAGCTCTTTAGGTAAAGGCAGTATTTTCTGGTTTGAGTTAGAGTTGCCTATTACCGAAACCTGGGAAGGGTATCAAAAAGAACCTGAAAAAATTATTAGGGGTTTCTCAGGCGATCGGCGGAAAATTTTAGTAGTTGACGATCGCTGGGAAAATCGCTCTGTCTTAGTTAATCTTTTAGCTCCTATCGGGTTTGAATTAATGGAGGCAACGGACGGTCAAGACTGCGTGAATAAAGCGCTGTTATTTCAACCGGACTGTATTATAATTGACTTAGTAATGCCAGTCATGGACGGCTTTGAAGCGGTGAGACGGATCAGAAAAATCCCTCCATTGAAAGATGTAATCGCGATCGGAACTTCTGCTAGCATTTTATCCGGCGATCCCCATAGCATTTTCCAGGCTGGTTGCAACGCTTTTCTCCTCAAACCAATTCGGGCAGAAAAGTTATTAGAATGCTTGGGCAACCATTTAAGTTTAGAATGGGTTTATGAGGAGCGAACAACTTTCAGTTCAGAAGGTATCTTCACCGATGCCTCTTCCAAAATCCAAGACCAACAACTGATTGCTCCCCCTTCGGAAGAAGTTGCAATCCTGTTCGATTTAGCCATGAAAGGTGAACTCCTCAGTATTGAGCAGCGAGCCAGCAAGCTGAAGGCAATAGATATGCGTTATGCACTTTTTGCTAATCAGTTGCTTGAATTAAGCAAAAACTTTGAAGAAGACAAATTAGTAGAATTTGTTCAACAGTTTAGATGAGGACTAAAAATGACTAGCGAATCTTTAGACAGAGGAACCATTTTAATTGTGGATGATACGCCCACTAATCTGGGTTCAGTATTGGATTTTTTGACCGCATCTGGCTTCACTGTTTGGGTAGCTCGCAGTGGGTCTAGCGCTCTCAAAAAAGTGCAATATTGCCAGCCGGATTTAATTTTGTTGGATGTTCTGATGCCAGACATGGACGGCTTTAAAACCTGTCAAAATCTGAAATCGAATGACTTAACTAAAGATATCCCAGTCATTTTTATGACCGCGTTGGACGATACAGAAAGCAAAGTCCAAGGCTTTAATGTGGGGGGAGTTGATTATATCACTAAGCCCCTTCAACACGAAGAAGTTTTAGCTCGCGCTATCACGCACCTGAATATGCGAAATCTAACTAAACAGCTTCAGGCGCAAATTGTCGAGCGCGAGCGAGCGCAAGCCGACCTACAAGTTTTGGCACAAGAGCTAGAGACGCGAGTAGAAGAGCGCACCGCTGAACTTTCCCAAACGAATGAACGCCTCAAGCAGGAGGCTGCTGAACGCAAGCTTGCAGAAGCAGCTTTGCAAGCATCGGAAGCGCGAGAGCGGCACAAAGCCCTAGAGCTCGAAAATTCCCTGCACGAACTCAAGCAGGTGCAAAGCCAGCTCATTCAGAGCGAAAAAATGTCCGGGCTAGGCCAACTCGTAGCTGGCGTAGCCCATGAAATCAATAATCCAATTAATTTTATTTATGGAAATCTTTCCTATGCTCTGGAATATTCAAAAGCTTTGGTCACTATCCTTGACCTCTACGAAAAGCACTATCCTAATCCGGCTCCAGATATACAAGCAGAAATCGCAGCCAGCGAGCTAGATTATCTCAAAGACGACTTGCCTAAATTGTTCAAATCGATGTACTTAGGAGCCGATCGCATCCGCGAAATCGTTTTATCTTTGCGCCTATTCGCACGGCAAGAAGGATATGAAATGAGAGCGGTCAACCTTCACGAAGGCATGGACAGCACGTTGATGATTTTACAGAGCAGACTAAAATTTAACTCAGACCGCCCCTCGATTGAAGTGGTGCGGGACTATTGCCCAAACCTGCCCGAAGTGGACTGTTATGGGGGAGAAATGAATCAGGTATTTATGAATGTACTTGCAAATGCGATCGATGCTATTGACGAGTGGAACACGCAGAGATCGCTAGAAGAAATTAAAGCGAATCCTAGCGTGATTCGGATTAGCACAGAAGTAACAAGCAGCAATTGGGTAGCTGTCCGAATTGTGGACAATGGGCCAGGGATTTCGGAAGAGGTTCGTCGCCACGTATTTAACCCGTTTTTTACGACAAAACCCCCCGGTAAGGGCACAGGGATTGGGTTGTCGATTAGCTGGCAAATTGTAGTGGAAAAACACCGGGGAAGCTTGGGGTGTATTTCTGCACCAGGGGGGGGAACAGAGTTTATTATTGAGATTCCGATTCGGCAGGAGTCTCCTGTCTTGTCGCTGTCAGCTTGATGTTCTGCAAAAAAGTTAATGAATCCATCGGGTTGATTTTTTAAACTACTCCCCAATCTAGCCAGCTTAAAAAAAGTTGTGTGGCCGCTGCTTGTCAAGTTTCCTCACCAACGCTCGTCATCCCAGGGGTGACAAACTAAAAAATCCAGGGGTCGCCGGGACTGTGTGCGATCGTCCCGTCAGACTTGCTACGGATTAACGAGTTTGAAAGAGCTTTCAGCAGCAGCTTGGGTACAACTTATGAAGAATGTGCAAAACTCATTGCTTTGGAACATCACCAAGAAGCAAGCAGAAGCTATGAAATTTCTGGCGAAGTTAGCATAGAGGCTATCAATGAAATTGAGCGTCAGATAGCGCTATTTGAACAGTCAGACGACAAAAATGGAAATAAACCTGCTTTTGAAGAAATGATTGAAGCTGTTCTTGAGGATCAAAAAACTAACCATTTAGTTAGGCGATCGATCCAAGGAGATTTGTACGTGTTATCCCGTGACGGCAGGAAATTTTTCTTTGAAATTAAAGGATCGAAACCCAACAAAGGACAATGCTTGGAGGTAATTCAACGCCTGCTGAGATATCATTTACTGTGCGGACTGTCTCGCCCCGGTGCTCAATCTTATTATGCTATGGCTTACAATCCTTACGGGTCAAATCGTTCAGATTATAAATGGTCAGTGGCAAGGAAGTATACGCCTTTTGAGCAAGCTGTAATCATGGGACATGAGTTTTGGCATATCATAGGAGGAGAGACTGCCTACGAAGAACTTTTGGATATATATCAAGAAGTTGGGCGGGAGAAGGGTAAGCATATGCTTGATGCTCTTGCTTTTGGATTTTAGTAAAGTATGAGTTTCTTCAGCTTTCTCTTTTCAGTTAACTAATATATAAAAGAGTTGAGGACAAATAAAAGTGTCAGAGCAACTTCATGAATTATTAGCATTTATTTTAGAAAAAGAAGTAGGACTGCCTGCCCGCAAGTCTCGCTCTTTCGCCAGTCATTTTGCGGAGTTAGAAGAATTTTTTAACTTAGAAGTCGCAACACTCAGAAACGACATCAGCAGCATATCTGGCAAAACAGCGCTCAGATTTACTCCCGATGAGATTGAACGCATTTTAGCATTTATATCTTCAGGCAAGCTTTCGCTGCAACTTACTATCGCTGAAAATTTTTTAGCCAGTATTTGTCGAGATTTTACTGGGCGACAGCTAGTTATGGTGGAAAATCTGACTTTAGGGAAAATTCATCCCAACCCATTTTTAATTAGGACGTTAAATCTGCACACTCCTGAAGAAGTTGTCAGGCTTAATGTTTATATGACGGCTACTATGTCTATTGTCACTTCAATGGGATTTTTTATTCAAAAACTATTGATATCTTGCTCTGAAAGTGCAGAAAATCCACCGGAAGAGTCAGGATGGGACGCAATTAAAACTACCAGTGATGGCGAGAAATGCTGGATACAGGTAAAAAGTGACCCGAATGATATGGATAAAGACCAGATAGTATATTGGGCTGCCAAAATTGAGGAAAAAATTCAGGAGGGCGATCGCGCTTATATTGGTATAGCTTACGGCAAAAGAACTAATAAAACTGTAACACTTGGTTTGCTGAAGCAAATTTTGCCAAATTCGGAAATGATAACTTTAATCGGTCGAGAACTGTGGGATTTTGTCAGTGAAGATACTCGCTATACTGTGAATCTGTTTGAAGTGTTGCGTGAGTCGGCTCGTCAAGTTTTAGCACAAAGTTCTATTGATGAAGCTATAGAAAGGTGTAGCGATCGAATCATCGCTGAATTTATCGGGAAGTACGGCAAGGGAAGTCAAGGTGTTTTTAACTATATAGCAGATATATTTTGATTGACAGGTTCGTAGTAGCGCCCAAACGCTACTACAAACCACATACTACAAAACTCCTTTAGAACTAGGAATCCGACTGGCGCGCCGCGGATCGATTTCTACCGCCATCCGCAGAGCTCGCGCAAATGCTTTGAACGCCGCTTCCACAATGTGATGAGAATTTCCGCCCTGCAACTGTCGAATGTGCAGTGTCATTTGAGTGTGGTTCACCACGGCCGAAAAAAACTCTTTGACTAATTCAGTATCATAAGTGCCGATCCGCTGGTTGGGAATTTCCAAGCCGTAACTTAAGTGAGGCCGTCCCGAAAAGTCTAGCACTACTTCAATTAAAGCTTCATCCAAAGGTGCGATGAAATGCCCGAAGCGAGAAATGCCCGATCGATCGCCGACAGCTTTTGCTAGCGCTTGGCCTAAGGTAATTCCCACATCCTCGTTCGTGTGGTGGTCGTCAATCTCCAAATCCCCGATCGCCTGCACATCCAAATCGATCAATCCGTGAGAAGCAATCTGGTGCAACATATGGTCTAAAAACGGAATCCCCGTAGACGCCTTGCAAGTTCCCACACCGTCGAGATTGAGGCTGGCCGTGACATCCGTTTCTAGTGTCGTGCGTTTCACCAAGGCCGCCCTAGCTGGTTGAACTGAACTTGCAGGAGGCACAGAAGGACGATCGATTATCTCCATAATTCGCAATGGGTCATTCATTAGTTATTGATAATTAGTAATTGAAGATTACAGCTTGATCAGCGCTAATTCTCAAGTGTTTAGTTAAGAGAATTATGCAAAACTCACAACTCTCAAAAGGGGCGGCTTTTGCATAAAACTTACTTGTTAAAGTTAAAGTTTATTCTCTCAACCCGCCCCTACATAACTCAAAATTCTCGACAACTGTTACATTCCCATGATTTCGTAACCGGCATCGACATACAAAACTTGACCCGTAATCCCGCTAGCGAGATTGCTGCACAGAAAAGCCGCAGCATTTCCCACTTCCTGCTGAGTCACCGTCCGCCGCAGCGGGGCCACTTCCTCAACGTGGTGGATCATGTCCAGAATACCGCCAACTGCTGACGAAGCCAGAGTCCGAATCGGGCCAGAAGAAATCGCATTTACCCGAATATTTAACGGACCCAGTTCAGCAGCCAGATAACGAACATTCATTTCCAAAGCCGCCTTAGCAATTCCCATCACATTATAATTAGGAACTACCCGGACGCCGCCCAAATAAGTCAGCGTCACAATACTGCCGCCCTCGGCCATCAGGGGTTTAGCAGCAGCACAAAGCCGCACCAGCGAGTAAGCGCTAATATCCAAAGCATTGGAGAAACCTTGGCGCGAGGTGTTGGTGAAATCTCCTGAAAGTTCGTCCTTGCCGGCAAAAGCCAGACAGTGGATCAGGACATCTAACTTGCCCCACTTGTCGGCGATGGTTTGAAAAGTAGACTCAATTTCGCTCTCGTCTTGGACATTACAGGGCAAATACAGACTGGGATTGAGCGGTTCCACCAGTTCAGCGACTTTGCGCTCGTGCTTGCCTTTCTCGTCCTTCAAATAAGTTATGCCGAGGTTGGCCCCAGCTTTGTGGAGCTGCTGAGCGATGCCCCAGGCGATCGAGCGATTGTTGGCAATGCCCGTAACAAGAGCATTTTTTCCGGTCAAATCTATCATCTGTATTTCTTCTAGAAGCAACTAGCACCGTTCTCATTGGCTCTGTGCGACAACCCCGCCAGTTTAGACACAACTGATTCAGCTTTAACTGATTGAGACACAATTGAGACACAATTGAGACACAATTATATTAATTTTGCTGTGGAGCTACATGGGGGCGGAATTGAAAAAGTTAAGAGAAGGGCTAGATTTAATCATACAGTGCGTGTTTACCTTAACATTAGATGGAAGTAACCGAATCCTTGGATATTGGAGGTTGGGCAGTATATTTACTCAATAAGGTTAATCGGCAAGTTATAAAGTATTGATTAGTACAGAAGGATCTAGTCGTGACGCATGATAGACCGCTAGCAGCCGTGTTCCGCCAAATCAGCGGCGGGGCGTTTCCACCCATTGTGGAAACCTTTGAACGGGGCAAGACAATTTTTTTCCCTGGAGACCCGGCTGAGCGCGTCTACGTTCTCATTAGAGGTGCTGTGAAGCTCTCCAGGGTGTACGAAGCAGGGGAAGAAATTACAGTCGCCCTCCTGCGCGAAAATAGCGTATTTGGGGTGCTGTCTCTGATTACGGGACACCGATCGGACAGGTTTTACCACGCGGTAGCCTTTACGCCGGTAGAGTTGATCTCGTTGCCGATCGAACAAGTCGAGAAAGCGCTCAAGGAAGACCCGGAACTGTCGATGGTGATGCTGCGGGGACTGTCGTCTCGGATTTTGCAAACCGAGATGATGATCGAAACGCTGGCCCACCGAGATATGGGTTCGAGACTCGTCAGCTTTTTGCTGATTCTGTGCCGGGACTTTGGCGTACCCGGTACAGAGGGGATTACGATTGATTTGAAGCTGTCTCACCAGGCGATCGCCGAAGCGATCGGCTCGACTCGGGTAACGGTGACTCGTTTGCTGGGGGATCTCAGGCAAGAAACAATGATCTCGATCCACAAGAAAAAGATCACAGTCCATAACCCGGTGGCCTTAAGCCAGCAATTCACTTGATGCCGAGAAAGTATAGGATTTTGGATTTTGGATTTTAGATTCAATCCAAAATCCAAAATCCAAAATCTAAAATCGGAATGACTGCTGGATACATCCTGGTATTTGTAATGTTAGTTTTGGGGGGTGTGATCGCCACTGTCAGCGATCGCCTTGGGACGAAAGTCGGCAAGGCAAGGTTGAGCTTGTTCAAACTTCGCCCCCGCGATACTGCTGTGGTTGTGACAGTGATGGCCGGCAGTATCTTGTCAGCACTGACTCTGGGCATTTTGTTTGCTACTAGCAAGCCGCTGCGAACGGGAGTTTTTAGAATAGACGAGATTCAAAAAAGACTTAACAACGCCCGCAGAGAAATCAACCAAGCCACTCAAGAAAAAAATCGAGTTGAAACTGAATTAGCTCAAGCAAGAGCCGCTCAAGCGCAAGCTAGAGCCAATTTAGAGCAAATTAATCAATCCCTGCAAGCCGCTAATGCCGAGCAAGCTCGGACGCAAACAAAATTAAACTCGCTGCGGGCCCAGCTCAACAGCGTGCAAGCAGCCAAGTCTAAAACTGAACAGCAGTTAAGTCAGGTAGAAGCGGCTAAATCTCAGACTGAAGAACAGCTTAGGAGTGTGGAAACGGCTAAATCCCGCACCGAAGAACAATTGAAACTGGTCGAAACGGCCCGATCGACTACAAAAGCTCAGCTCGATCGCACCGAGAACCAATTGAAAACTGTTTCTGCTCAAAAAACGGCTTTAGGATCGGAAATCGCCCAACTGCAAGACGAGCGCCAACAGTTAATCGAGCAGGTAAAAACTCAAATTGCCAAGCGAGACGCAGAAATTGCCAAGCGAGACGCAGAAATTGCCCAGCGGGACAAGGAAATTGTCGATCGCAACGAACTAATTGCCCAGCGAGACAAGGAAATTGCCCAGCGGGTGCAAAATCTCGCCGAGCGCGATCGAACTATTGTCGAGCGCGACAAAGTAATTGCCGAGAGGGAAGCACTCTTAGAAACCTTGGCACAGCAACAAACTCAACTCGAACAGCAACAAACTGTCTTGCAGCAACAAGTGCAAATTTTGGAACGCGACTTTCAGGCAATCCGCGAGGGTACAGTTGCCATCAGGCGCGGTCAAATTTTAGCTGCTGGCGTCGTTCGCATTATCGAACCCGGTATGGCGAGTGGCGCGATCGATCGACTTTTGCAAGAAGCAAATAAAACCACCGTCGGACTCATGCAGCCGGAAAATACCAAGGTTAGAGACCAAGTTATTCAAATTACTAAAGCAGAAATCGATCAACTAATTAGTCAGATTAAAGACGGTCAAGACTACGTGGTGCGGATTGTCGCCGGCGCTAATTACCTGCGGGAAGAAAAGGTAATTAAGGTATTTGCAGAAGCAGAAATCAATCGAGTGGTTTTCCGCGCTGGAGATGTGATTGCAGGGGTTGCTGTCGATCCCGTGACTTTGACCGACGAACAGGTGCGACAGCAGTTGCTGCAATTGATAGAAGCTTGTCAATTTCGCGCTCGCCTGATCGGTGTTGTCGGCGGTAGAGTTCAAGTGGCCGACAATCAGATTGAAACTTTGGCTGGTTTTATCGAGCGATTGCAGCAGTACGAGAAACCGCTGGACGTTCAGGCGATCGCGGCAGATGTCACTTACATCGCCGGCCCGCTGAAAATAGATTTAGTGGCTCTTGAAAACGGAGTCGTTGTTTTCCGCACCGGACAACAAACACAAGGCCCAGGAGACTTGAAAATTAAAAAATAAATTTGGTAATTAAAAATGGGTAACTGGCTATGATTTTAGGTTTCGATCCAGGTAAAGACAAATGTGGCATAGCTGTAATGGGTAGAGATAAGAAGGTCTGCTACCATCAAGTTGTGCTGTCGGAAGCAGCGATATCTACTATTCAATCTTTGTGCGAACAGTTTCCCATTGAGTTATTAGTGATGGGAGATCAAACGACTTCTAAGATTTGGAAACAAAAACTGACGCAGAGTTTGTCGCCGGAGATCGAAATTGTTCGGGTTGACGAGAGGTTCAGCAGTTTGGAAGCCAAGGAACGCTACTGGGAAATGTACCCTCCGACGGGACTTTCTCGCTTGATTCCCCAGGGGATGCGGACTCCGCCGCGGCCGGTAGATGATATAGTGGCGATCGTCCTAATTCAGAGGTATTTAAACAAAAGTTAGTCAATTTTATAAGCGTTACCACTGATTCTATTTGATTATTAAGAAATCAATATGTTTTGGCGGCTATTGAATTTTTAACTTAAATAAAATACACCCTAAATTTAGTTAATTTATCATTAAATAACAGTTAGTGTTACTTAATGACAGCTTCGGTCAAAATTACCTTACCATTCTGGCGGACTTGCAGGCGTTGGGGGTTAATTGAGTAGATAATATTGCCGTTAGTCGCTTCATAACTTCCGTCATCACCTGTAGTTACTTGCATTACATTGATTTGGCTGCCATTTATTTTGCTGAGGCCGCGGTAAAAAATATCGCCTTCCTGGGTTTTGCAAATGTATATAGAAAAGTTGGGCGTTGCGAAAGATTGCACCATTTCGGCCCTCGGACATCCCTCAACTTGAGCAATTTGCAGCGGTCGATCATTGCGGGAACTGTTGGGTTCGATTGCCCGAACTTTGCCAATCGGTTGATTTAGTGCCGTCGCTTCTGCTGAGGCTGTCAAAAAGCCGTGAAGCGAAGCTATCCCGAAGGGAATCGCACTAATGCCTGCCATAACTAGAACTACTCTTTTAATGCCCTTAACTGTATCTTTATAAAACATCCTGTTACTCCTGGTTTTAACTATATAATTACATCTTAAGCGATATTTGCTGGATATTAATAATATTTAATATCAGAGGTAAGAGGTACAGGGAACCCGGTACACCGTCGGTTTAAGTAAGGTGCGAACTGTGCACCCTACACGAGTGAAAATACATAAGTATGTCAATGCGATCGAATGCAAGCAGTCTCTTGCATTGAGGACATTTTTAAGATTTTATGACTTGTCCCCGCTAATCTGAGAAACCGGGTTTCTTCATATATTTCTCCTTACTAAACCTTTGATTTTCGTAGGAACCTGGTTTCTAGCCCCCCAGGTCGCGGACTGACTCAGTTACAGGGTAATGTTTATTTGCGGTTAGCTATTTAGTGAATAATAAAAAGGGAAACAGAAGATACATTTTTCCTCCCATTTCCCATTTTTTAAATAACCGTCGTCCTGACTGCGAACCTGGTAATTAATTAACTGCTGCCAACTGTTTGTCTTTGATTTCCACAGGCGCGGTTAATGCCTCTTCCAAATCCGCACAGCCGAGTTTTTCCTCCAAAATTGCCATCACTTCGCGGCCGAAATCATTGGAATTACGCTGCCAAGCTTCTAAACAAATTTGCCCGAAAAACGAACCCAAAGGCTCGGGATTCCACAGCAACTTGCGGGCTGTCCAAGGCATCAAACTCATGGGATCGTAACCAGGTTGCAGAATCTCCTGTTTAAAGGCGTATTCTTCCAAAATTGTGTGCGGCTGCAACCCGATAAAGAAAATCGCTGGTTCCACTTTATCGGCTCCGAAAATTCGCTCTAATTCTCGGTGATAAGCAATAGTTTGCCGGATAGTTTCAAAGGTTTCGTCAATGACGTTAAACGAGTAATTAACTGAAACCACATCGTTGTAACCTGCTGCTTTTAAATCGCGACAATTTTCCAAAACTACTCGCAAGTTGTAGCCCATTCGCATTTTGCGAACCAGTTCCTGGGAACCGCTGGTGATGCCGATTTCAAAGTAATTCATCCCCGTTTTTACCATCAAATCGCACAATTCTGGTGTGAGATTGTCCGCACGGATATAAGCGGCCCAGTGTATGTCATCCATGCCGGCAGCGATGATTTTTTGCAATAATTCAACTGCATCGTCGATGAATTTGCGTGCTGGGATAAATTGAGCATCGGTAAACCAGAAATTGCGGATACCTCGATCGTACAATTGCCGAATCTCCGCCACCACCTCATCCGCCGGATTGATCCGCACTTGCTTCCCTTCAATCACCGTATAAATGCAGTAACAGCAATTATGAGGACAGCCGCGCTTGGTTTGGACTCCGACGTAGAAGTCCATATCTTGTAGATAATAGGAAAATTCCGGCCAAATGGTTTCGATGTAGTTATAATCGCAGGCAGTTTTCTCGATGTTGGCTGGTTTTTCGTGAATTAGCTTCGCGCGCGGCACGGTTTCTCCCACGACATAACACCTTTCCTCTGCCAAATCTTCGCCCTTAATCAACTTCTCCAGCAAAGCTTCGCCTTCCCCCACCGAAACCACAGTTCCCGCCGGCAAACTGCGGCCCAACTGCTCGTAAAACACGCTCACAGCACCGCCTCCGACCACTGCACGAGCTTCCGGGCGGTATTTCCGGGCCCGCTTCAATCCGCGCTTAATCAGTCCCAAATTGCGCCAGAGTTCGGTGTAGTAAGACGCTGCTAAACGCAGTCCTCCGAGGGCTCCCCGGAACTTGATCAGCGGATTTTTGGCGTAGTAAAACTCGAAGGCATTTTGCAGCGGGTTGCCGCCCCTGCCGCCCACGGGCGCGTAAATTTGAATGTCCCGCCAAGAGAAAACCAGCAGAGTCGGCTTAAACTCGTCTATGCTGGCATCTAAAGCTTTAGCGAAATCCAGGGGGGGTACGGCACCTAAATCAAAAATGCGCTGTTCGACATCGGGAAACAGCTTGTGTACGTGATCCGAAAGATACACAACTCCGATCGGGAAAATAGGATTGCAAGGGAGGCGAACGTACAGGACTCGGTTTTCTCGGTTTTCCATGATTGCCATATCCTAAAGTGGAACTTTTTCAGCTATGTTAATATTCTTTTAATATAACTTTACAATCTGTCTAATTTTCGCAATTTGACATTAAATATTCTTAAATTTTTCTATTGGGCTCAATGCCGAGCTTGTTGGTGTCGATCGGCGACAGCACCATAAAAAAGCTAATTTTTAAGCAAATACAGCGTATATTGACCTAATCTCCAAGCTAGCGGTCAAAAAAACAATATTTCTACCAATAAATTCTAATTTAAGTTTGATCGGTCTCTCATGTATTAGGGAGTTGGTAGTCGGCTTTACAGTAGGCGGGATCGCCTAGTGTTAGCCTGAGAAGATAACTAAAACTTTTAGGCAAGGCTCCCTCAGCAGTTATGGCTCAAATTCTTGACCCCGTACCCTCAGACATTGACAGCAAGATTCTGTGCTGCTACGTCAACGCCACCAGTCAGATTCAGATTGCTCGCATCGCCAACATTCCTAACTGGTACTTTGAACGAGTGGTGTTTCCCGGACAGCGCTTAGTGTTTGAAGCGATGCCGGCGGCAGCATTGGAAATTCACACCGGGATGATGGCCAGTGCAATTTTGTCGGATAAAATTCCTTGCGATCGCTTGCAGATTAACGAAGGCCCCTATTCAAACGTCAATCCTAGCAGATCGCGAGAGGCAGTTCAGGGCGATCGAGCAGTAATGGCCGGCCGCCCCAAATCCCGAGAAATCTCAGAACCTTTGACTGTCCCGGCACTAACCGCCGTCGATTAATCGCAGTTGTGAGTTTTGAGTTATAAATTGTCAGTTAATTGATAACTCCGCGCTCAAGATTCCAACTTCTGCAAAGCGGTAAAAACTCAACACTTAAGAATCAAAGTTTCTGAAATGAATTTTAGATCAAAACTCACAACTGGAAATATTGTCGGGTTTTTCGTATTTCCCTGAGTTTGGTTGGCGGTCTCGAAAGCTGTGCAAAAATATCATTAAACAGCTTCTCGAATTTCACTCATGTCAGCACAACCGATCGCCTCTTCCCCATCTTCCGCCCCAGTATTTGAGCCGGCTGTATTCCGGCTTTCTCCCCTGATTAGAATCACGCTGTTGAGCTTGTACACAGCCCTGACAATTCCGTTGCCGTTTTTGTCGGAAGTAACGAAAGCACCGGTTCCCCCGGCCGCACTCTGGGCGGCAATTTTTGTCGGGGCTGTGGGCTTGTACGGCGTGCTCAGTGAAAGGGTAATTTTGAGCGAGGAAGGGATTGAAGTCACATATCCCAACTGGTTTCCGCGTTTTTTTCGCAAGGGTTGGTCGCTACCTTGGACTGAGGTAAAAGCTCTCAAACCTCGATCGACAGGTCAAGGAGGTTTAGTTTACTATTTTTTGAGTCATTCGGGAGAAGGTTATTTGCTGCCAATGCGAGTGGCTGGGTTTGGTAAATTAGTCGGTTTGGTGGAGGCAAAAACAGGTATTGATACTAGAGATATCCGCCCTTTGTCGCAGCCTTGGATGTATCTTATTTTACTTTTATGTACGCTGCTGCTGCTGTTGGTAGATGCGTGGACTATTGTCACGGCGATCGGGCTTAAAGCCAATCTCTAATATTATCTCCGGTACAACTCACATCTTGCATCATTCTCGCTTAACAGGCAAGATGCCTGTTCCACAAGAAAATTCACTCTTTGTGGAACAGGCATCTTGCCTGTTCATAAAAAGCTTATTGAGAATGGTGCAACATCTCAGGTACAATAACCGTTATAGAGTTGGTAGTGAAGACTTCAGTCCTCATAAAACTTGCTCGGATTATTCACTCTTATTAGAAATCAATGACAGTTTTTCGGATTTTATAAGATCGATTTCTATTGTTTTTGATTCAGCCTCGACTTCTTTTTACGTTGCGTCCAAGACTGAAAAGCTAGTTGCGTGCCAGACCTAAAAAAGTATGTTTTGTTTGTGGTGAACCTTATTGTTTAATTTTGTTTATAGCGAACTTTTTGGGCGACAATTTTGCTAATATTATTAAGTTTTTATAAAAAAACTTACTACTAAAAGTAATTGGTATAAGATAAACATCATTAATTTGTAGGGGATTCGAGTTTCCTAAGACAACATTTCCAGGAAAAACTAATTTTATATTAGAATTAGTTTTGGTTCACCATGTATCTTTTTCATTAAATTCACGATGTGATGTGAATTTAAATAGTTATTAACGCATTGAATCTCATTGTTGAATAGAGCGACTAAAAGCTGGCAAATTTAGCGTGAATATATCTAGCAATTTCCGGTAAGTATAAGCGTTACAGCTTAGCTATGAATTCCCCTTAAAGACTTTTAGTGAGAACATAGAGAATGAGTACCAAAAAGTCATTGTTTATACCTCGGCGTCAAGTAATTCGTGGGATTTTATCTACTACAGCGTTTGCAGTCACATCGCGCCTTTGGACTGGATGTACTCCGGCTAAAGAGGTTCAAGCAAACTCGGCTGGCAAAGATAAGCCAATTGTGATGGGATTTATTTATGTTGGTCCCAAAGATGACTACGGCTACAATCAAGCCCAAGCAGAAGGGAACGCTGGGGTTTCTAAATTAGCCTGGGTAAAAACCGTAGAGGAAGCAAATGTTCCTGAAACTACATCGGTACAAGAAACCATGAGGAACATGATCGAACAGGATGGGGCAACGGTTCTGTTCCCTACGTCCTTCGGGTACTTTGACCCGCATATTCTGAAACTGGCAAAGGATTACCCGGAGGTACAATTCTTCCACTGCGGTGGACTTTATCAGGAAGGTAAGCATCCAAATAACGTTGGCAGCTATTTTGGCTACATTGATGAGGGTGAGTACGTAGCAGGCATTGTTGCTGCCCACGCTTCCAAAACCGGAAAATTAGGATTTATTGCTGCTAAACCCATACCGCAAGTATTACGCAACATCAATAGCTTTACCTTAGGGGCACGTAGCATTAAACCAGAAGTTACAACTCAGGTGATTTTTACAGGAGATTGGTCTTTGCCTGTTAAAGAAGCTGATGCTGCTAATAGTATGGCTGACCAGGGTGTTGATGTAATTACCTGTCACGTAGATAGCCCCAAAGTAGTGATGGAAACGGCTGAGAAACGAGGCATTTTCTGTACTGGCTACCATGCGAGTCAAGCCCAACTTGCGTCCAAAGGATATTTAACAGGTGCTGAGTGGGACTGGACGAATGTCTATTCTAAGTATGCTGAAATGCTTAATGCTGGCAAGACGCTAATGAACGGAGGCATTCCCCATTTAGTACGTGGTGGTTTGAAGGATGGTTTTTTGAAGCTGTCGCCCTACGGTAGCGCCGTAACGGCGGAAGCGAAAAAGGATGCTGATGCTGCTAAGAGTAAGTTTCTTGATGGCAGCATGGTCATTTATAAGGGGGAAATAAAAGATAATACCGGGAAAGTTGTGATTGCTGAAGGTAAGGATTACAAGCAGCAAGATGCAGAACTAGAAAAGATGAATTGGCTGGGTTCAGGCGTCATCGGCAAAGTTACGAGTTAATTAGCTGATGTGCATTCAAAATTGTATAGCGGACAACTTAAACGCTGATTAGCTTAGTAGGGGCGAGCAGGTTTGCCCCTACATACCCCTTCCTTTCGCTAAGAAAGTATTTCACGCCCGTCGGCAACTGCTATACAAGCAAGTTTTTAATTCAACACTCATCATTTTCTTAGTAATTCATCTTTTATTCTGATGATGATTAACCGTCAAAACTGGCGTACAACTTTGGAAGCGGTTTGTATCCCGATCGCCGCCATCGTCTTCTCATTGGTATTGTTTGGAATTTTTTGTGCTGCGGCTGGATCTAATCCCTTTGCTGTCTATGCCTCAATCTACAAAGCAGCGTTTGGCAGTTGGCATTCATTCCAAAACACCCTGATCAGGGCTGCACCGTTGATGTTGAGTTCCTTGTGCACGGCTTTGCCTGCCCGTTTGGGGTTGGTGATTATCGGCAACGAAGGCGCTTTAGTAGTTGGGGGTCTGGGGGCTGTAGCCACTGGACTGGCTTTATCTTCTGCACCGCCGACGTTAGTCCAAATTGCAATGGCGCTGGCAGGAATTGTCTGTGGAGGTCTGTGGATTGGTGCAGTGGGAGCTTTGCGCTATTACCGGGCAGTGAATGAGACAATTAGCAGCTTGTTGTTGAACTATATTGCGATCGCCCTGCTGAATCATTTAGTCGGCGGCGTGATGCGTGACCCCAGCAGTGTCAATAAAATTTCTAGTTACCCGATTCCTGATTTGAATATGTTAGGGAATATTCCAGGAACCCGCGTTCACTACGGTCTAATTTATGGGTTGGTTGCTTGTGCGATCGCCTATTTCCTGATCCAGCGCACTACCTTTGGCTTTGCAGCTAGAACCGCAGGAGGTAACATCCGCGCTGCTCGAATTGCCGGACTTCCTGTCGGCAAATTGACAATGGCAATCTGTTTCTTAGCTGGCTCTTGTGCGGGTTTGGCAGGCATGGTGGAAGTGGCAGCCGTGCATGGTCGAGCTAACGAATCACTTAATGCTAACTATGGCTACAGCGGTATCTTAGTCGCATTCATTGCTCGACACAACCCTCTTGCTGCGACTATTGTGGCAATTCTGCTTGGCGGCATTCTTGCTAGTGGTGGCATCTTGCAACGGGCACATGGACTACCCGATGCAACGGTTTTAGTGTTCCAAGGTTTGGTCTTTTTGGTAGTTCTGTATAGCGAATCGCTCTACGGACGTTTGCCATTTTTCAAAGAACCGTCAACCGATAGCCCTCAGCAGCCACCTTCTAGCGAGCAGCCATCAGTAGCCACTGTCTAACTAAGCAATACGTTAAGCCAAAATCTCAAATCGGAGGAATCAACAATGGCAGCAGAAGTATTAGGTTGGTGGGGAGTACCTTTAGGTATCTTGGCAGGAACTTTGCGGGGTAGCGCTCCGTTTCTGTTCGTCAGTTTGGGCGAATGCCTGACCGAAAAAAGCGGCAAGATTAATTTGGGGTTAGAAGGGACACTGTTAACGGGTGCGATGAGTGCCTATGCTATTTCTTATCAGACTGGATCGCCTTGGTTAGGTGTTTTAGCCGCTGGTCTAGCTGGCATGGTACTAGGTTTTATCCACGCTTGGCTGTGCATACAACCAAAAGTAAATGACATTGCCGTAGGCATCGCCATGATTATTTTTGGTAGCGGCATTGCTTTCTTTTTTGGTAAACCTTTTATTCAACCAAGTGCCCCCCAGTTGCCGAGTTTCCCTCTGGGTGCTTGGAGTCATCTGCCTCCGGTGCAATCAGCGCTACAAATTTGTCCCCTATTTTTGTTAGGTGTAGCGATCGCCCCTCTAATGCAGTGGTTTTTTAAATCAACTCGCTGGGGGTTATTCATTCGTGCAGTTGGGGATAGTCCCGATGCTGCTAAAGCAATGGGAATCTCGATTAATAAAGTTCGTATGCTCTGCATTATTGCGGGGAGTTTTTTAGCTGGAATTGGTGGTGCTTATTTATCCCTTTACTATCCCGGTAGTTGGACAGAACGCATCTCTAGCGGTCAAGGACTCATGGCAGTAGCGCTGGTAATTTTCGCCCGTTGGAATCCTGTTCAGTGCTTATACGCCTCGTTGCTATTTGGGGGGGCGCAGGCGATTGGCCCCGCTTTGCAATCAGTAGGGGTGGATTCCTATTACTACTTATTCAATGCTTCGCCCTACATCCTGACGCTGGCGATCATGATTATTACTTGTTCGCCGAAACGAACTTTGACAGGCGCGCCTGGATCTTTAGGAACTAGCACATAAAACAGGAATTTATCGCAAGGAAGATAAACATGGGACGTTTTGTAGAAGCTGAACCATATCCTTATCCTTACAATGGCGATTTGCGCCCAGAAAATACGGTGCTGCTGATAATTGATATGCAAATTGATTTCTGCGGCATTGGTGGATATGTTGATAAGATGGGCTACGACTTGTCACTGACTCGCGCTCCTATTGAGCCAATCAAGCAAGTTTTAGAAGTCGCACGGGCGAAGCACTTCCATATCATGCACACCCGCGAAGGACACCGCCCCGACTTAGCAGATTTACCAGAAAACAAGCAGTGGCGATCGCGCCAAATTAACGCCGGAATTGGCGATCCTGGACCCTGCGGCAGAATTTTAGTTCGAGGTGAAGCAGGGTGGGAAATCATTCCAGAACTCGCGCCTTTGCCTGGAGAAGCGGTGATCGATAAGCCTGGAAAAGGTTCGTTTTATGCCACGGATTTAGATTTGCTACTGAAACGCAAAGGCATTCAAAATATTGTCTTGGCTGGCATTACAACCGATGTCTGCGTCCATACCACAATGCGAGATGCAAACGATCGCGGTTATGAATGTTTGCTCTTATCTGACTGTACGGGCGCAACAGATTATGGCAACCATCTGGCGGCGATCAAGATGATCCAAATGCAGGGAGGAGTGTTTGGAACTGTTGCTGATTCAGAAGCATTTATTAAAGCTTTAAATGATGATTTCTGAGGGAAAAGTTAAGTTATATTATGTTGGTTGCATCGGTTGTGTAAGAGTGATGTGAAAATTTGTCTGTAGGAATCAGGGGTTAATTTTTAACCGCAGATGAAGACAGATAAACGCCGATGAACGCAGATAAGAAGGCAGATTTTACCAGAGGTGAGGTTAATACTTCAAACCTTGAAATGAACCCGGCGCTCTCACTAAAAATTTAAATTTCATAAGTAGCCGATAAGTTGGAAACTTTACAGGGGAGACAAAAATATGACAGAAGTAACTGATTCTATAGATCGAAAATTAGCTCTGGAAGCTCAAAACTTAAATTTCAAAACTCAAAACTTTGTTCCACCACCAGAACTAGAGGTGGTTAACATGACTAAGCGCTTTGGCACGATGACTGCACTTGATAACTTCTCGATGACGCTAAAACCAGGGACGTTTCATGCTTTGCTGGGCGAGAACGGAGCAGGCAAAAGTACCCTTGTTAAATGTGTTATGGGTTTCTATAATCCTACTTCAGGCAAAGTTTTGATTGATAAGCAGGAAACTACGATCGCAAGTCCTCGCGATGCTCATAAGTACGGCATTGGCATGGTCTACCAGCACTTCACCTCTGTGCCTGCGATGACTGTAGCCGAAAATCTGGTTTTGTCCCGCTTTGATAGCCCCAATTTGATTAATTGGAAAGCCGAGTACGAGCAGTTAAAGGCTTTTATGAAAACTGCTCCTTTCCGAGTTCCTCTAGATACCCCAATCTTTCAATTAGCTGCGGGGGAAAAACAAAAGCTAGAAATTCTTAAACAGATATATCTTCAGAGTCGGATCTTGATTCTGGACGAACCTACTTCGGTGCTTACTCCGCAGGAAGCCGATGAGGTTTTAGGTTTACTGCGCGCAGAAGTTACTGCTGGAAGATTAAGCGTCTTAATTATCAGCCACAAATTCCGGGAAGTGATGGCGTTTTGCGATAGCATCACGGTGCTGCGTAAAGGGAAGTTTGCAGGTCAGGGTTTGGTAAAGGATCTGACTGTCTCGGATATGTCTGAAATGATGATGGGTGAAAGGCGTGAGCCAACACAAGTTGAAAAGACAGCCCCCCCAACGACTATTCCTATTCTTGAAGTTAAAGACCTTCATGCCAATAAAGACAACGGTTTGGAGGTATTGACAGGAGTAAATCTCACAGTTCACAGTGGCGAAATTGTTGGGATTGCAGGTATCTCTGGCAATGGTCAGCGGGAACTGGTGGAGGTGTTGGCTGGTCAGCGTTCTGCTACAGGTGGAGATGTGCTGGTAAATGGCGAAGTTTATACAGCAACACGAGCCGAGATGTTTAAACATCAAGTCTTCGCACTACCAGAAGAACCCCTTCATAATGCTTGTGTGCCACACATGAGTGTGGCAGAAAATTTAGCGCTGCGGACGTTTGACCGCCCTCCGCAAGCTAAAGCAAGTATCTTACTCATCCTGAAAGAAATTAGGCAGGCGGCTAAGAACTTAATTAATACTTTCAAAATAAAAACGCCTTCGCCAGATACCCCTATAGGTAATCTGTCGGGGGGAAATGTACAGCGCACAGTGCTAGCGCGGGAACTCTCCGCCGAACATATTAAGTTACTAATTGCCGCGAATCCTTGCTTTGGTCTTGATTTTTCTGCTGTGGAGTATATTCACGGTCAGATTATTGAGGCTCGCAACCGAGGAGTAGCTGTGTTGCTGGTGAGCGAAGATTTAGATGAACTGCTGAAATTGTCCGATCGGGTTTTGGTAATTAGTGGCGGGAATTTTACTTATGAAAGTGCGATCGCAGATGCAGATTTTGTTCAGATCGGTAAGAGTATGGCAGGACATTAATCAATTTTGGAATACCTATGACTGAACTACTGAACCAAGCTTTGCTCCTTAAGGATTTACCTAATATCGCGACGTGGCAGAATGAGTTGGCTTGGCAACCATTTCGTGATGGGGTTGAAATCTACCGACTTTATGGTGACAACGAAAGTGGATCGGCTGCTGCTCTACTGCGCTATGAGCCGGGAGCAAGTGTCCCAAGGCACACGCATACAGGTTTTGAACATATTTATGTACTAACTGGATCGCAAACTGACCAGAATGGCGAACACCAAGCCGGAACTTTTGTTATTAACCCCCCTAACAGTAACCACAGTGTTGTCAGCCAAGCTGGCTGCATAGTCCTAGTAATTTGGGAAAAACCTATATCACTATGGTCTTAATATCTGCCCAACCTTATGATTATGAACTGCCAGTCTCTGGCTGTGTGGCTTTGGTTATCATCGATATGCAGCGAGATTTTTTGGAGCTTGGGGGATTTGGTGAAGCTTTAGGCAATGATGTTAGCCAACTACAGGCAATCGTGCCAACGGTAAAGCAGTTGTTAGAGGTATTTCGCGATCGCCATCTCCCTATTGTTCACACTATTGAAGGTCATCAACCTGACCTTTCTGATTGTCCTCCATCTAAGCAAAAGCGGGGTCAAAGTAAACTAAAAATTGGCGATCGAGGTCCAATTGGACGAATTTTAATTTTGGGTGAACCTGGCAATTCAATTATCTCAGAATTGACACCTAGGTCTGATGAAATAGTAATTAATAAACCAGGAAAGGGCGCTTTTTATCACACTAATTTGGAATTAATACTTCGTGAAAAAGCGATTACTCACCTAATTTTTACTGGAGTCACGACTGAGGTTTGCGTTCAAACAACTATGCGCGAGGCTAACGATCGGGGGTTTGAATGTTTACTCGTTGAGGATGCTACAGCCAGCTACTTTCCACAATTTAAACAAAGCGCGATCGATATGATTCGCGCCCAAGGCGGTATTATTGGTTGGACTGCGAAGGCTGAAGTAGTAATACAAGCTTTGGAAAAATCGCTGGCTGGGTGACAACCCCTCCAGGGCGGCTTGTCACCCCTCCAGATGTGGAACATCTGATCGAACACGCGCAAAAAAGAAAAACCCGGTTTCTTTAAGAAGTCGGGTTTTTACGTATTCTATTGTTTATTTAAACTACTTAACTTCAGCCGATCGCCGACTGTTAGGTGATTCGTAGTAAACTCCAGAACCTGTATCGGAGACAAAATGACAATCCCAGTAAGAGCGAATAAAGCTCTTCCAAATTGGCTCGGTTGACTTGCGATAATAATCGCCCAACACTGGTTTGATTGCTTCCGTTGCTTCCTTCAAGTGATAGTGCGGCATTGTCGAGAAAATGTGGTGGGCTACGTGGGTGCCGATATCGTGATGGATGGAATTGATGATTCCGTAGTCGCGATCGATCGTAGACAATGCACCTTTCAAGAAAGACCAATCTTTACCGCGATACCAAGGAATGTCGGCTTCTGTGTGGTGCAGGAATGTTACCAAATCCAACCACATCACGAACACTACATAGGGAACCAAGTAGAACTTGAGTAAAAACAGCCAACCAAACTGATAGGTTAGCGCGCCTAAAAAGCCTACCATCAGTACCAAGGATGCGGAACTCGTCAACACATCCCATTTTTCGGAGGGACGGAAAATCGGGCTACCGGGCATGAAGTGAGAACCTGCCCGATCGGGCGATCGGCGAAATAGATAAATTGGGTAGGCAAATAACATCAAATAAAAGCGTCCCAGCTTTTCGTACCAAGGCATTTGATTGTATTTGCTTTCCGATACCGGATACCAGCTTTCATCGTTATCTAAGCTGCCTGTATTTGCGTGGTGGGTTCTGTGACTAATCCGCCAACCGTGGAAGGGCACGAGAATTGGAGCGTGGGAGAGGTGTCCGATCAGGTTGTTGAGCCATTTGCTCTTAGAAAATGAACCGTGTCCGCAGTCGTGGCCCACTACAAACAATGCCCAAAACATGGTTCCCTGCATCAACCAAAAGATTGGGTAAAAGAGCCAGGAATCGAGGGTGTAGGCGATCGCATACAAACCTGCGATAATTCCAAGATCTAAAAAGAAATAAGCCAGAGATCTCCATGCCGAGGGTTCAAAACAGTGGGCTGGAATAGCTGCCTTGATATCTTGAAGAGTAAAAGGTAACTCTGCTGTACGAGAGGATGAGCCTTGATTGCTCGCGGGATTGAGAACAGTATTTGATTGCACGAAGTTTCCGATTTAAGCTGACTTGAGAAACCGCATTCCGCCTTGTAACAGTCAATCGATTTTAGATTTTAGATTTTAGATTTTAGATTCACTCCACAGATTAATTTGGGGGCTTAACTAATATCTAAATTCTTTGGCTCTCCCGGACAGGAGTCGGGGGGCTGTATCCCCCTATGCAGGTGAGGTAACATTCAACCTGCAAGGAGCCATATTTTTACTCTGCAAGGGTTTCTAAAGTTCTTTAGTTCGCAGGATTAGCCCGTCCGCGATTCTCAAGCAAGTTGGCTTGTGGAATACTTGTGTGGGAAAAATTAGTGCGATCGACCCTGTTATCTGAAAAAATCTCATGTGCCCGTTGTTGGTGCGAAATGCGACTTCAATCTGAGAGTGGACATCTGGAGGAACTACCTCCAGTCTGCAGGTAGCATACAGCGTTTCGAGCAGGAATTGTGAACGAGAGTGTAGGGAAAAACCATCGATTTTAGATTGGCGATTTTAGATTCAAGCACAAATCTCCAATCTCCAATCTCCAATCCGAGTGTTGGGTTTCACACAAGTGGTACCCAAGCGACTGTTTACTACAGTTCACCAATTCTGCAAGAATTGCTAAAGCTAAGTTAATGTAACATTTCTACACACATTCTGGCAATGACTTACCAGAAAAACTTGAAAATCCCTAAATTGCGGAAAGTGACGGGCGATTGCTTTCTCGCTTTTTGATTTTTTAGGTTCCAGCTTTTTCTAATATGAGCTTAGACCGTTTTACCATTTCTGGAACGTCGATCGGATAATCACCGGTGAAACAGGCAGAACAAAAACTCATCGGGTCTTCGTTAGTCGCCCTTAGCATTCCATCCCAACTCAAGAAAGCCAAAGAATCAACCCCAATTTGGGCGCCGATTTCTGCGACTGACTTAGTAGCAGCAATCAACTGATCTTGATTGTCGGTGTCGATCCCGTAGAAACACGGATGAGTCACCGGCGGCGAGGAAATTCTCATGTGAACTGCGGTTGCACCAGCATCCCGCAAGGCTTTGACGATTTTGCGACTGGTAGTACCGCGCACGATCGAATCATCGATAATAATTACCCGCTTCCCTTCCAAGACATCTTTGAGAGGGTTGAGTTTCATGCGGATTCCTGACTCGCGCATTGTCTGAGTCGGTTGAATAAAAGTGCGCCCCACGTAGCGGTTTTTAATCAATCCTTCGGCGTAAGGAATGCCGGAAGCTTGAGAAAAGCCGATCGCGGCCGGGATTCCAGAATCGGGAACGCCGATGACTATATCAGCATCAGCGGGAGATTCTGCTGCCAACAAACGCCCGATCCGCAGGCGGTAGCTGTACAAACTTTCACCTTCCATTTGGCTATCGGGGCGAGCAAAATAGATCATTTCAAAGATGCAAAGTTTGCGTTTCTGCTGCTGGCTCCAGTGGAAGGAAGCCATACCTTCCTCTGTAATCCAAACTAATTCCCCGGGTTCTACGTCCCGCAAAAATTCAGCACCGATAATATCCAAGCCACAAGTTTCCGATGCTAAAACGTATCGTACCGGAGTTGTGGGGAGGATGCCAATTACCAGCGGGCGGACGCCCTGGGGGTCGCGGACTCCCATCACGCCTTTGGGGGTGGCGATCGTCAAACTAAAGGCTCCTTGGCACATACCAAAGGCACTGATCGCTGCTTCCAGCCAGTCTTTGCCCTTGTCTACCTCGGAACCGATCGCCACTGCGATCGCCTCTGAATCCGTCGTGCTGACAAACTCGCACTTCCGAGACAGCAATTCTTCCCGCAATTCTTTGGTATTGACAAGATTTCCGTTATGTGCTAATGCGAGACTTCCCAAACGGGTTTCGACGACAACAGGTTGAGCGTTGACAACCCGCGACGAGCCGGTAGTAGAGTAGCGAGTGTGGCCTACTGCTAAGTTACCGGGCAAGTGACCTAAACTCGATTCGTTAAAGACTTGGGAAACCAGTCCCATATCTTTGTGCAGGTGGACTTTTTCACCTTCAAAGGTGGCAATTCCTGCTGATTCCTGACCGCGGTGCTGCAAAGCATACAAACCGAAGTAGGTCAACTTGGCGACATCTTCACCCGGTGCGTAGATACCGAAAACGCCACAAGCTTCCTCGGGCTTGTCGGGTTTGCTAGAATGCTCGTCAGCCGCGAAGGAATGGTTGGGAATCATAGATGGGTGGGTTCCTAATGGGGAAGGTGGGTTAGGGGGACAGTTTCAGCGGGAAATCTTGTTTGCGAAAGCGTCGCATAACTTAACATTCCCTTAATCTTGCCACGGATCTGTCATTATTTCCAACTCGTGTAGCATTTCAGACAGAAGCTATGCGGCGTTCAATGGCATTGTAGTATCGATCGCCCCCTGATCCTATATTAACCTTGATTAATTGTGGCGAGGGATTCGGCGAGGGATTCGGCGATTGAAAGATACTGTTGGCTAATTCGCCGAGGGTGTTACCCCTCACATCTGGAATGCAGCATTTGGGTTCGCTATTGGTAGTTAATAGCTATATGGTTAATTAAATACTTAGTCCCGATACACTATTTTTAGGGGTGAGGGGTGAAACCATTTTTAAATTCGCCCACAGTCTCTTGAAATCGCTTCTTGTCAAACTCTCGTCCCAGCAGAGGGGAACGAATAGATCGGCGATCGTGCAATGGCAAATAAATTATAAAATTGCTTCACGGGCTTTTTGAAATATTAGAATTTAAGGGCGATCGAGCTTGACTTTTCTGTGAGATTGACCTACTATATTATCATGGGAATCTGTGCGGGCGTGTAATGTCATTTTGGGCGCGGCAAGTTATGGCAATCGCACGGAGCAGATAAGTTTTTCAGTTTAATTTGTAGGGTGCGTCGCTGCGAGATTCTCGATCGAACTTGCACATTGTTTCGGGCGACGCACTTTACTAATTTGTGGTGCGTTGTTGTGAAATTGTCGATCGAACTTGTAGATTGTTTCGGGCGACGCACCCTACGGCTTCAACCCGCTACGCGGAAACCAAAGCCACGCGAAAACCGATGTCCGAGTAACGATCGCCCGCCAAATTGCTAAGACGATACGCACTGCGACAATTCACCGCAGTGTCCTTCCAGGAACCGCCACACCGCACCCGGCGATCGCTTCGATCGTTGTCGAGATGACTGCACCATTCCCAAACATTTCCGTGCATATCATAAAGTCCAAAAGCATTTGGCCCAAAACTCCCGACATCAGTTGTTTGTTTGCGGTAAAGTCCCTTCGATGCCCCAGCGTAGGGATTATTGCCATTATAATTAACTAAATCCGGGGTAATTGTTTCACCAAAATAGAAAGGTGTTTTAGATCCGGCGCGACAAGCATATTCCCATTCCGCTTCTGAAGGTAAGCGATAAGTCTTGCCTGTTTTTTTAGAAAGCCGCTTGCAGAATTCCACAGCATTATTCCAGCTTACTTTTTCGACAGGAAGTTTTGCACGTTTGAACTCAGAAGGGTTATTTCCCATCACCGCTTGGTATTGTTCTTGAGTTATCTCATATTTACCCATAAAAAAAGCCGGGATATTCACGGTACGCTGCGGCCCTTCATAACTACTTCGTCCGGCTTCCGTATCGGGCGAACCCATCACAAAACTGCCGCCAGGAATTGCTACCATGTCTAGAGTAATACCATTCCCCATATTTTCTATAAAAGCCTGTGCTTTTCCTTGACGGCGGTTGGCGATTTGCCCCGTTGAGTTGACTGTCACTGTTTCAAAAGTAAAGCTTTTTAAAGCATTGGAAGATGGCGTAGGTTTTGGAGTTTCTGGTGCGGGTTTTGGAGATAGTTTTGGAGATGGTTTTGGCGATGGACTTTCTGCTACAGATTGTGGAGATGGTTTTGGCGATGAACTTTTGGCTGTAGTTTTTGGAGATGATTTTTGAGCTGATGATTTAGGAGATGGCTGTTCCTTGTTGGATGAAGGTGGAAGATTTGGTGAAGATGAAGAAGATTTGTTGTTCAACAAACTTTGACCCAGCACAGCTAATGCACATCCTCCCCCAGCAAAACCCGCTAATTGCAATAAACCTCGCCTTGTTGTGTTAGTTCGTAACGGCAAAGAGTGCTGTGGAATCACAGGAATTGTGGGAATTGGTATCGGTGCGGGAGATTGTCTTGACTGACCTTGAAAATCTATTAAAACTTCCTCTGCTGATTGATAGCGCTGCTGGATATCTTTTGCCAACAACTTAGATAAAATCAATTCCAATCCCTTGTCTATGGGACTTTTCAAATGTTGCTGCCAATTTCCAGTCCAGCTATAACCGTGTTCCGTCCACAAACCATAAGGATGTACCCCCGTCAGTAGATGAAAAGCCGTCGCCCCCAAGCTAAACAAATCGCTGGCTGCATAAGCTTCACCCCCTTGCATTTGTTCAAGCGGTGCATAACCATGCGAACCAATTTGCGTTCCCTGTCGCGATATCACTGTTCCCGACAACTGTTTGGAAACTCCGAAATCAATTAGCACTAACACACCGTCGCTGCGACGGCACATAATATTCTCTGGCTTGATATCTCGGTGAACAATTTTTTGTTCGTGAACAAATTTGAGAACAGGTAGAAGTTCGAGTAATAGTTGCTTAACTTGGCTTTCTTGCCAAATTCCCTGATTTTGGAAAAGCGTCAACAAATTATCCCCATCAACAAACTGTTGTACGAGATACAAATATTTGTTGTCTTCAAAGTAGGCATCAAGGGATGGAATTTGGGGATGTTGCCCTAGCTGTTGCAGTTGTCTAGCTTCTAGCTGAAATAATTCTACCGCTTTGTTAATCGCCCAAGTTCCCTGGACATCGGGTGCTAATTGTTTAACGACACAGCGTTGATTTAGTCTATCAATATCTTCTGCTAAATAGGTTCGACCGAAGCCACCTTGACCGAGGAGTTTGATCATGCGGAAACGATTTCGCAGGATGGGTACGAGTTGAAGGCCACAACTGATGCAATATGTTTGCCCGTCGGGGTTTTGAGGATTGGGGCAATCGGGATTGATACAGCAAATCATTTATTTTAGGAATGATATTGTTTATATTGTATAGATTGACTGGGCGATTAACTCGCCGATGAATTGGGCATTTAATTGGGCGATTGAAATCGCTTCTGCACAAATAAACTCCGCCTGCGCGGACTGAAGAAATTCAACCCGCGAAGGCGGGTTCGGTCTGTGTAGACGCGGTTTCAACCGCCCTGTGTATGGACTGCGATTAGACAGATGCAATCCGACGCTCGATCGCATTATAGAATCGATCGCCCATTTCACCCATCGCAACCTCAATTAACACTTGATTGTCAGCACTCACCACCCGCAAAGGTGATTCAGCACAGCAAACTAAACCAATTTTATGCCACATTTTTGTCAAATGTTCTTGCAGGTAAGACTCCCAAATTTCTTGATTTTTCGGTGCGACTGAAACTACAATGCAGTTGCCCATTTCACCAAACAAAATTTCATCCCAGCGGCTGACATTTGCCGAGTTGAAACTGAGATGAATTTCCGCACCCATTTTAGCAGAAATACAAGATTCCGCGAGGGCGATCGCAATTCCGCCTTCCGCACAATCATGGGCAGAACCTACCCAACCTTGCCGAATTCCATCGCGGCAAACCGATTGCACTTTTCTTTCTAACTCAAAATCTATCCTTGGCGGTTTCCCAGCTACAATCCCGTGAATTGCCGCTAAATATTCCGAACCTCCCAAAGTAGGAGAAATTTCGATTTTTGAGCTTTCCGATGGAAGTTCTGAGTTTTGGGATGATTCACCAATTCCCAGGACATAAATTAAATCACCTTTCTTTAGCCAAGCTTGGCCAGCAAGCTTGCTCAAATCGGGAATTAACCCCACCATTCCGATTACCGGAGTCGGATAAATTGGTTGAGGATTCCCCTCAGCATCAACCGTTTCATTGTACAGAGAAACATTGCCGCCAGTAACAGGCGTTCCCAACTCCCGACAAGCATCAGCAATCCCGCGACAAGCTGACGCTAACTGCCAATATCCGATCGGCTTTTCAGGACTGCCAAAATTCAAATTATCAGTAACTGCGACAGGTTCAGCACCCACACAGCTTAAGTTTCTCGCTGCTTCCGCTACGACTGCTTTTGCACCTTCATAAGGATCGAGATAAACATAACGAGAATTGCAATCAACCGTTGCAGCAACTCCGGGAATAGCCCCCTGCGGCGCTTCCTCCTTGCTAAGGGGGGGAGAAAGTTTGGGAGTTTCCCTACCTTGTGCCTTTGTAAATAGAGGAATTACTTCTTCTTCCTGTTTGCTTTCGGAAGCTAGAGAAACAGCATTTTCTCTCAGTAGATCCCCCTTAGCAAGGGGGTGTACTTCTAACCCGTTAGCAAGGGAAGAGTGGCAAGGTTCTAGCGGACGCAATCTGACAACCGCAGCATCAGCACCTCCCGGTAAAACAACAGTATTGTTTTGCACTTGATGGTCGTATTGGCGATAAACCCAGCGTTTAGAAGCGATGGTGGGAGTATCTAAAAGCGTCAGCAAAATCTGAGTCCAAGTTTGAAAATTGCCGTTAATTTCGATACCTGTAACTGTGGATTGGGGTAGCGAATCCGCCGTCCATTTCCATGCTTTTTTAGCATATTCTGGCGGCTCTGTCAACAGCTCTCGGTGATAAATTGGCGTGTTATCTGCCAAAGCAGTTGCGGTAATTTCGGCAGCGATTTCGCCTTTAAAGAGAATTCGGACGATCGGCTCTTCAATCACTGTACCCGCTACTACCGCGTGCAATCCCCAGCGGTGGAAAATATCAATTAATTCCTGTTCCCGTCCTTTTTGGGCAACAAACAACATCCGTTCTTGGGATTCCGAAAGCAGGTATTCATAGGGAACCATACCGCTTTCTCGAACGGGAACTTTGTCTAAATCGAATTCAATGCCCACGCCGCCTTTGGCTGCCATTTCTGATGTCGAACAGGTGATTCCGGCCGCACCCATGTCTTGGGCGGCGACGACTGCACCGGTTTTGAATGCTTCTAAACAAGCTTCAATTAAGGATTTTTCTAAAAATGGATCTCCTACTTGGACGGCGGGGCGATCGTCCATTGATTTGTCGGTCAATTCTGCACTGGCAAAACTTGCTCCTCCCATGCCATCTCGCCCTGTAGTTGAACCGACGTAAAGCACGGGATTTCCGATTCCAGAAGCGCCGGATTTGACTATTTCTTGAGTTTCCATTAAACCCAAGGCCATGACGTTAACTAGCGGGTTGCCGGAATAAGCAGGATCGAAGTAAACTTCGCCACCAACTGTGGGCACGCCGATGCAATTTCCATAATGAGAAATTCCCGATACTACGCCTTTGAACAATCTCTGAGTTTTAGCATCGTCTAAGTTGCCGAAACGCAGGGAATTTAAAAGTGCGATCGGGCGAGCACCCATTGTGAAGATATCGCGGAGAATGCCCCCGACACCGGTTGCTGCACCTTGGAAAGGTTCGACTGCTGACGGGTGGTTGTGGGATTCAATTTTGAAGGCGAGTTGCAAGCCGTCCCCCAAGTCTACGACGCCGGCATTTTCTCCGGGCCCGACGAGAATTCGATCGCCCTCTGTGGGAAACTGTTTTAATAGTGGCCGCGAATTTTTGTAACAGCAGTGTTCGCTCCACATGACGCCGAACATTCCCAATTCAGCTTTATTAGGATGGCGACCTAGACGCTGAACGATTTCTTCATATTCTTCAGGTGTGAGTCTTTCACCGGCAATTTGTTCGGGGGAAAATGGGGATTCGGAGATGGGAGACATGGAAACTCGTTATAAACCACAGGCTTTATTCTAAATGCCCTGTGCTTGCTTAATCTAAAATCTATAATCTAAAATCTACAATCCCAGGCCTTTGCTTGGTTAATCTAAAATCTAAAATCTAAAATCTAAAATCGAATGACTTTACCTCGAAATCTCAATTTTGCTAACCAAAACTTGCGGAACCGTTCTTTTAAAGGGCTTGACTTGTCAGGGGCGAATTTCAGCGGTTGCGACATTCGAGGCTGCAATTTCACCGGGGCGATTTTGAGGGGGGCAAATTTTCAGGGTGTCAGAACCGGACAAAGCCGCAGGCGGGTGAGAAATTTGATTGCTAGGGCTGGGGTAACGGCGGTGACAGTGACGGCTGCTGGGGCTTTGACTGGACTGATAGCCGGGGCGGATGCGGGGGCTGTGGCTGTGGCTGGAACCGCTGCGACGGCGATTGCTGCGACTCGGTGCGAGGCTGGGATTGTGGCGGGGGCTGTGGCTGGGGCTGCTGCTGCGATCGGGGCTAGCGGTATTGTGACATTTTTGGGCGGAGATACTATCAGGGGAATTGTCTTATTTTTGGTTTCTGGGGTAATTCTTGGGTTAACGGCGATCGGCTTTTTTATTGCTGTTGAAGAAATAGAAAAGTTGTCGGTAACGTCGTTTAGAAAAGCTGATTTAACTGATGCTGTTTTCGATCCGGGGGCGGTTCTAGATGCAGATTTTTCCGATGCGCGAGGAGTGCCGTGGTAGATTCTGCACAATTACTGATTGTTTACCCATTCCCGGAATTCTCGCACTGCTGTGGTTGCGCCTGTAGTTTGACAGCGATCGATAAATTCCTCAACTTTTGCAGTCGGTAGCATCGGGAAAGCCCGGGAAAAATTGCACTCCGCATATTCGCCATTTTGCAATTGATAAAACTTGATGCTTCGTCCGTCGTACCGCCAAATTTCTGGTACGCCTAAATCTGCATATAAATCGAATTGATTTAAGGAACTGCTGGTAATATCAATTTCCAGTGCTAAATCAGGTGGCGGATCTTGAGCAAAGTCTAATTCTGTTCTCCCTCTGACCAGTGCTTCATTCTGGATATAATAACATGAATCTGGTTCTTTACCCGCTGCTTTTTTGCGTTTTTTAATAGTCATCGAGCCAAAGGGGTTGTACTCAAGATTGAGTTCTTCTATGAGAGTTACAATTAAGCGATCGATTAGCCTGTTGCGATTTTCATGTTCCGGTAGCGGCACCATAATTTCTAATTGACCTTGATGATAAGCAATTCTGGTGGAACGTTTGTTGCCCAGCTCCGCTAGCAGGCTTTCATATAATTGCCAACTGATATTTGGCAGTAAAACTCGCTGTTCGGCGGGCGTTGATATTGTTAGCATTTTACTTGGATTTTAGAGCTTGAGAATATTTTAGTTTATCCTTTTTTTTTGCGAAGAGCACAAAAAGTATCTGCCGACAGCTACGGTCATGCGCTACTCTAGTTAATCATAGACTGTGGTCATTAGTCCTTGTTGTATGAAGCTGCGATCGTTCTTTTCTTTCCTCATTGCTGGCGTCTTGGCACTCTTAGGCTTGAGTGCCGGTGGTTTTTACTGGCTGACAACTCAAACTCCCCTGAATTTGCTCGCTGGCGGGCCGACAACTACTCCGTCTGCGGCTGTGTTTGTCTCGAAACAAGCACCTTTGTTAGCTTCAATGCTGGTAAATCCCGATCGCCTCGAAGCATTGCGACAAGTTTTTGCCACTCCCGAAGAAAGAAGTCGATCGCACGCAGAATTTGAGCAAATCAAAAAAAGTTTCCTCACCAATACGGGCTTGGATTACAGTCGAGATATCCAACCTTGGATAGGTGACGAAATTACTCTCGCCGTCACAACGCCCGATTTGGACGGCGACAGCAGCAACGGCAAAGAAACTGGGTTTTTGCTAGCTGTTTCTTCCCAAAATATCGATCGCAGCCAACAATTTCTCGACTCCTACTGGCGAAAACAATCTCGGGCAGATAAAACAGTGCAGTCGGAACTCTATAAAGGCATCCAACTAACTTACAAAAAATCACTTACAGCTAACAAAAAATCCGCTACAATTTCGCCTTTCAACCCCTTTTCCCTGCCGAACTCAACTTTGCCGCGTAGCTTCGCAACAGCGGCAATCGGCGGCAGTTCAAATTCTGGAAATAACCCCAGTTTTGTTTTATTTGCCAACAGTCAGAATGTGATTAGAGATGCTATTAATAACCTTGAAGCAGCCACTCTAAATCTCAATAATAGCCCGGAATATCAAAAAGCTTTGCAGCAGCTAACTCAAGGCAGAATTGCTTTAGCATTTGTCAATCTCCCGCAGCCAGCAACCGAGCAAAATCCCCAAGTTTCTCTTAATTCTCTCGCAGTTGCTGTCGGAGTCAACCGACGGGGATTGCTGGCTCAAACTGCTTTAGTGACATCGCGAGAAAACACAGCTTCTCCAACACTCTCGGAACCTGTGCAAGCCTTGCAGTACATTCCCTCAGCCAGTCCTTTCGCCGTCGCCAGCACCGATTTAAGGAATTTTTGGGCTGATTTGTCATCTGCGGTGTCAGCTAACCCTGAAGTCTCAAAATTAGTCGATCGCACTCTCGCAGATATTCAGCAACTTTGGGGCGTCAACTTGCCGCAGGATATATTTGACTGGGTACAAGGAGAATACGCTTTAGCAGTGCTTCCGAATTCGTCAAATAGTGCCGATTGGATTTTTGCAGCCGAAAAATCTGCTGATTCCCAAAAGGCGATCGACAAACTAGATGAAATTGCCCGCAGCAAAGAATACAGCATCGGCAGCTTCACTCTCAGAAACCAGAAAATTACCGCTTGGACGCAGTTGACAACAAGTCAAAATTTGGGTAAAAAAAATAGAAAAAGTGCGATCGAAACCGAGGCAAAAGGAGTTCGAGCCACCGTCGGCAAATACGAAATTTTCACCACTTCAGTAGAATCAATGGATGCAGCACTAGAAGCAGCAGAAACAGGCTCTTTAGTTGCCAATCAAGATTTTCAAACCAGCATTGAACCGCTACCGCCATCTAACGACGGCTATTTTTATTTAGACTGGCCCTCCAGCAGGGCAATTTGGGAAAAACAAATCCCGCTGTTGAGGTTAATTGAACTTTCGGCAAGACCATTGTTCGACCACTTGCGATCGCTCACTGTCACCAGTACGGGAGAAATAACAGGAATTCGCAAAGCTACTATATTTATGCGGCTCAATTAGTCAGAAGGAAGTTCGGCAACGGATTCGCTTTCTGGGGATGTAACGGATGTCAGGAAGAAGGAAGAAGGAAGAAGGAAGAAGGAAGAAACTATGCCCAATTCCCAATGCCCAATTCCCAATGCCCAATCCCCACAATAACTAAGGACTAATAACTACTGGCTGCTTCACCTTTTTCGATTTCCCAAAATAAGCTTGAAACACCTCTTTGGCGATCGGGGCCGCGGCAACAGAACCATAACCGCCATTTTCCACAACCACGGCGATCGCAATTTCCGGTTTCTCAGCGGGCCCGAACGCCACATACAAAGAGTGATCCTCCTGTCCAATAACCTCCGAAGTCCCTGTTTTGCCCGCCGTCATCGGAATCGAACCGTCATTCATCCCCTGTCCCGTACCTTCGGCAACCACCGCGATCAGTCCTTCCTTAACCACCTGAATTGTGGAAGGTTTCATCCCCGTATGTACCGATTTAGTCTCCGCTGTGCCGGTCATAGAAGTCAAAAGATGGGGCTTCACCCGATAGCCGCCGTTAGCGATCGAACTCACCATCACCGCCCCCTCCAAAGGAGTCATCAACACCAACCCCTGCCCGATCGACATCGTTACCGTATCACCCGCATACCAAGGTTCTTTATAAATTTTCTCCTTCTCCTCCGGCGTCGGGATTTGACCGTGATTGCCGCCGCTTAGCCCCAAAAGATTCAAATCCGTATCCTTGCCAATTCCCAGGCGGTGTCCCCACTTAGAAATTTGCTCGGGCCCGGTACTAATCCCCACTTGATAAAAAAATGTATTGCTGCTGAAAGCCAAAGCATCCCGAAAGCCGATGTAGCCATAACCGCCGCTGTGTTCGTTAAAATCAATTCCCCCCACAGTAATGTAAGACGAAGTACCCAGAATTGAGTCCGGCGAAAACTTGCCCGACTCCAGGCCCGCGACGGAAGTCACAATTTTAAAAGTGCTGCCGGGGGGATAGCCTTGCATAGCACGATTCAAAAATGAATTTTCCGCGTCTTGAAGAGTTGCCCAGTCATCCTTAGTCATTTTTCGCGTAAACAGATTGGGGTCAAAAGTTGGGTGGCTTGCCATAACTAATACCGCGCCAGTTTTGACATCCAGGGCCACTACTGCTCCTCGGCGGTTCCCCAGGGCTTTTTCGGCTGCTTTTTGCATTTCCAAGTCTATGGTTAGCTGCACCGCCTCGCCCGGCTTGGGTGGTGTCTCTCCCATCAGCCGCAATTCTTGATTGTTGGCATTTACCTCGATCAGCCGATCGCCCCAAACTCCCGCAATCTTCTTGTTAGAACTCGCTTCTATGCCCATCTGACCGACAATCATCCCCATTGGATATTCCGGGTGAGCTGCCAAGTCGGCTGCGGTAGCTTCGCCAATATATCCGAGAACATGAGCCGCCAAACTGCCTTCGGGATAATAGCGTTTCGCTTCTGGCCGCACTTCCACTCCGCGTAGTTGTCCCACCTCTTCTGCTAGGGGCACAAACACCTCTGGCGGCATTGCTTGCTTGAGCCGCACCGGTCTGTAGGATTGAGGATCGACCTCTTTTAATTTTTTTAAAATTTCTGGTGCCGGGATTTTAACCAACGGACTCAACTTTTCTGCTGTCGCTTTCCACTCTTCCGGCGTTTGTTCTCTCGGCCACAAATATACCGATCGAGCTAAATTGTTTGCCGCTAGCAACTTGCCTTTGCGATCGATAATGTGTCCGCGATTCGCCGCCATTGGCACTAGGCGAACGCGATTGTTTTCGGCTCGTTCCCGGTTTTGCTTCCCTTGTATCAGTTGTAATTCCACCAGCCGACTAGCGTGCAGGCCCAGCAAACCTGTTGCCACCAGCATTAACACTATCGCCCGGTGTATCGGACGCTCCTGTTTCTTAGGAGTTTCCGCCAGGGTTTTGTCTGAAGAGTGAAATGCTGAGATCGAATAAACTTGTCGTTGCATCATTCTATAGGTAGATGTCAAATCCTAAATTTTAGATTCCTGATTGTCAATTGTGAAGTATACATCATCAAACCGGGGACAATCGGGCCTTGACTCTTGGGGGAAGGGGAATAATTGATGATTAACTTTTGACTAATCATTAATAACTCATGACTGCTAACTAATCCCCCAAGCACCAAGAAATAGCCAAAAAAATCAAGGTCAGGCTCAGCCAATTAGGGAGGTGGAGCCAGCCCGATAGGCCTATAGGTAACAATACCAGGGCCTGTGTCAATAGGGAACCGATCGCCAACAGCAAGGCTAGGAGTATCAAATTTATCATCTTGACACCGTAGAATTTCGGACATGAGTCGCTCGCCTGTGGCAGAAATCCGAGTGGCACAAGCGAGCGCGATCGTACAGGGATTGTCCTGATAGACATAAGGAAGAGAAGCCAGGAGGTTTTGAACTAATTTAAAAAAAATTATTCTTCCCCCCCAGGTTGGATTCTAGGCCCTGCGATGGGTAAATTCTGAGTTGTGGTTTTAAGTTGTGACCGAGGAGTATTGCCATGTTGTTTAATCAGCCAGCCAATTTCAAAAACGGTGCGCTCTTGGCTGCGATCGCCGCGATCGTCGCCCTACCAGTTTTAGCAGAAACGGCCAATTTCGGCACTTTAACTTTATCGCGAGGTTTTGCAGCCCCAACAGCAGTTTTGAGAGGTTCCACAGGCGGATCGTACTCTCTATCTGTCATCGCCAACGCCGATCGCCACAAAAACAAATGTTTGGGTTTTGCCACCCCAACTCCCGACCACATCATAGTCTTGCAGCAAAACTTTTCAAAACTCACACTCCAAGTCAACAGCGGAGGCAAGGACACAACCTTACTCGTACAAGGCCCCGGTAATGCGGTGCGCTGCGGAGACGATATAGGTCAGAATAAAGATGCTGGCATACTTGATTCTGACTGGCAAGCAGGCTCTTACAAGCTTTGGGTAGGTACTGTCGAACCCGGAGTCAAGTCTAACTATACAATCTCAGTACAGGAATAGAACGCAGCAGCGCTGTTGCATGGCCACTATAAAAAGTCGTCAAATTCCACCCCACTCTCCCCCCGGACGATCGACCGCTCACTTCCCCCATCCAGTAAAATGTAAAATCGAAAGTGGCGTGTTTAACCAAAATAGGTAACTCCGAAAGTGCTAAAGACTCTTAGAGCTGACTTCAGTATAATTTTCGATCGCGACCCTGCCGCTCGCAACTGGCTGGAAGTTTTGTTTTGCTACCCCGGTCTTCAGGCCCTAGTGCTGCACCGCCTCGCACACTGGCTTTATGTGTTGGGACTTCCCTTCATCCCCCGCTTGATTTCCCACATTGCTCGCTTTTTGACCGGAATTGAAATCCACCCAGGGGCAACCATCGGCAAAAGCGTATTCATCGACCACGGTATGGGGGTTGTGATCGGCGAAACAGCGATTATCGGCGATTTTGCCCTAATTTACCAAGGTGTCACCCTTGGCGGTACTGGCAAACAAAGCGGCAAGCGTCACCCTACCGTCGGCGAAAACGTAGTTGTAGGTGCCGGCGCCAAGGTACTCGGCAATCTGCAAATTGGCAATAACGTCCGCATCGGTGCCGGTTCCGTCGTGCTCCGCGACGTACCATCTGACTGTACAGTGGTAGGGATTCCCGGCCGCATCGTCTATCGATCGGGAGTGCGCGTCAATCCCCTAGAACACGGCAGTTTGCCGGATTCGGAAGCTGTGGTAATTCGCTCTTTGCTCGATCGTATCGAATCCCTCGAACAGCAAGTAAAAAGTTTGCTTCCTCAAGCATCTGTCTCCTTAACTTCTGTTCCCAATTCGCCTTCAGGATTCCCAACTTTAAATCAAACCAGCAATGTAGCTGTAGCTGAAAAAACCCAATTAGCTGTTGCCACCACTTGTCAGTTAAAAGATAAAGCAATTCAAGAGTTTTTTGATGGCACCGGCATCTGAGGAGTGAAAAATTAAAAGTTAAAAATCCCAATCTCTGTTTTTAATTTTTAATTTTTAATTTTTCACGGATTAACCGATCGCACAGACCAATTTCCCTCCCCGTCGCGCCGATAAAGCGACCGATTTTGCGGTTCCCCCCGCAACTCCAAAAAATCCACCGTTTCCGGTTCCAACAACAGCAAGCAAAAATTAGGCAGCGGCTCGATCGCATTTGGGGAAGCAGAATCAAAAGCACTAGCCTGGGCTTTGTCATCCCCCGGATGCGGCCAAGCAAACTGCAATCTAGCCACCTCAGAAAGCTCCTGCCAAGTTGTACACCGCGATGAGTACAACTCTGCCTCTGGATAATCTGCCCCTACCAAAACTAGCTTTCCAGCAATCCGAAATTGTTCGCGAGTCTTAGGGAAATACCAGCAAATTTCCCCCCAAGGATAGAGGTTAATTTCCTCGGCCTTTTGGCTGCGAATATCTATAATAAACTTTAACTGATTAGTATCTGCTAAAAAGCCTCGAAACACCACAGTGCGGTTGGCAGGACGCCCGGTGGCGCGAACAGTTGCTAGTTGCAAGTAACGGGCAAAAGCAAGACTGCGGTTGCGGTGGAGCGCGCGAGCTAAGGGCGATCGCCAAAGTGCTAAAGACATAAAGGAAGGAAGAAGGAAGAAGGAAGAAGGAAAAAGGAAGAAGGAAGAAACAGTTATCCGTGAATTCCCTGTCATGCTATTGGTAATCTTATGTCAAATTCACTTTCAAAACTCAAAACTATTGAAACTCCCCACAGCGGATACCACTGGGACGGCAGTTCCCGGCGCTTTTTTGAAGGCTGGTACTACCGAATAACGCTACCGATTCACGGACAATCCTTTGCATTCATGTATTCCATCGAAGACCCCAGAGGCGGTCAACCTTACAGTGGCGGTGCAGCTCAAATTCTCGGCCCGGAAGATAGCTATTTGTGCCGCACTTTCCCCGATGTAAATAAGTTTTGGGCGCATCGAGAAAGCTTAGGTTTCGGACAGTGGGGCAAAACAGATTTACAAATTAAACCCCACTATTTAGAACCGCAAGTATTCGACAGCCGCGTCGAAGAAGGCTATCAAGCTACTGCTACTTTAAATCAAGGTTATCTGCACGATCCGGGAAGTGGCAGCCGCTGTTTTTGGCAGTACGAAATTAAACCTATTTATGGCTGGGGCAACTCTGAGGAAATCCAGAAATCTACGGCGGGAATGCTATCTTTTCTCCCCGTATTTGAGCCGGGATGGCAAATTTTAATGGCTCACGGTTTAGCTACGGGCTGGATTGATTGGAACGGCCAACGCTACGAATTTAAAGATGCTCCCGCTTACAGCGAAAAAAACTGGGGCGGTGCTTTTCCGCAAAAGTGGTTTTGGATTAATTGCAATTGTTTTCAAGGCGAAAAGGATTTAGCTTTAACTGCTGGCGGCGGCAAGCGTGGCGTGCTGTGGTGGATGGAATCGGTAGCAATGATTTGTCTGCATTACCGAGGCAAATTTTACGAATTTGTGCCTTGGAATTCCCAAGTTAGTTGGACTATTCAACCTTGGGGAAGTTGGAAAATGCAGGCGAGAAACAGCCAATTTGAAGTTGAGTTGATTGGCACTACAAACAGTCCTGGTACTTATGTGCGAACTCCTACAGAAAAAGGCATGGCTTTTTGCTGCCGGGATACGACGCACGGCGAATTGCGCTTGCAACTGCGAGAGTTGTTGGGGGGAAATGTGGAAAACAATGGCAAGCAGCGTTCTAGAATTATCTTAGAGGCTCAAAGCTCTTTATCGGGTTTGGAAGTTGGGGGCGGGCCTTGGGATGAAGTTTGGCGATCGAATTAAGTCATTAGTCATTTATCAGCAGTCCGTTAACAGTAGTCAGAACAGCCACGATCAATTTACTCGGTTGGCAATTAGGCAAATTCTACCGCAGCCAGCGGTTACAAAAAACTCTCAAGTTGATTTTGGGAGTAATTTTATGTTTGAGCACAATCTTGATGCCGACGGCCATTGCTAGTGCTGCCGGTGATTTGTCTCGGCAACCTTTCACCGAAATTACTGTTAGTTTGGGTAACGAAGCTGGGGAACTCAATTTTTTCCCCAATCTGCTAGAATTTGAATCGGGCAAGCGCTATAAATTAGTGCTGAAAAATCCCAGTTCGCAGAAACATTATTTTAGTGCTAAAAACTTTGCTGATGCGAGTCGGACTTTAAAAGTTGAAGCGGGTAAGGTGGAAATTAAAGGCGCGATTCACGAATTGGAACTTAAACCGGGCGCTATGGCAGAATGGATGTTTGTGCCGATGAAATCGGGAAGTTACAACCTGCGCTGTACGGTAGCCGGACATACAGAGGCGGGAATGATTGGCAAAATTACGATCGCCTCTTAAATCCCAGTTAATACATTAAGATATTGACTAATTTTTGTGTAATCGGAAAACCAGTCTGACGCTCAAAATGTCTGAACATCGGACTAGGATTTGCCTCTAAAAATACATACTCACCGGTTGGCTTGAGACGCCAATCAAGAGCAGTCCAATCGAGCATAAATGCCTTTAAGATTGCTAAACATTGTTGGTGAACTGATTCGGGCAAATCTATCGGAATTAGCTCCGACTCTAAATCTTCCCGAAAGTCCAAAGCTTGACTGCGAATTTCCGCAGAATAAACTGATTCACCAATCACATAACTGCGAATGTTTGTCTCAGGAATATACTCTTGTATTGTGATTGGTGAAATACTCAAAGCCAAGTCCAGCCGATTAGGTTCTAAATGTGCCTCTGTCACCAACTTGGTATGAGCGCCAGCATAAACTGGCTTAAAAATTACTTTTTTCTGAGATTGGAAAAATTCCCTAACTTGCTCTGGATTGTTACTGATTAAAGTTGCAGGAATTGTAACCCCTATTTGCTTTGCCAGACTCAGTTGTAGGGGTTTTTCTTTATGAAATTGGTATGCCTGCCAGGAATTAATCCAGCGAGCCGGACAAGCTTGCATTAGCGATCGCACTGTACTCATGGAATCGTTCAGTGCAACTTGCTGTTGATTTGCATCTTTTAAAGCTGCAACGCCAACACCGGAAAAATTGCGCCAAAATACACTGTGAATATCTTGAAAATTCAACTGGCGACCTCCGGGTAGCGTCAAGCACCCTACCAGGGTATCAGGTTGCCAAGACAGACGTAACTGTCTCGGAAACAGATAGGTATCCAAGTAATCTACTTCTGCACCGGCTTGGGTGAGAGCATCTTTTATATGAGCAGCATGAGCATCTGAATCATTACCCAGAATTAAAATGTTCATGGGAAATTTGAAAATTAAAAATAGGCTAAAATCAAGTACAAATATGAAAAATCGCATCACTTGTTTTGAGAGTGTTGCAACTTTTTATGTATTGAAAAAAAACACTTGACTGAGGCTGAATCTTTGAAAGTCTTATTACAGAAACTAGCGGAATAGTTCAGAAATTAGGCAGAATCTCTACCATTGTCGGCACGAATGAGATTACCAATCAAGAGGGCCTCCACCGCCTTCAAACCAAGCTTTCGTGTAATATCCTCCACGCTCTTCACCTAGAGCCATAGTGGTCATCGGAGGGTCAATGGGAATAGGCTGGGTAGGAAATCCTCCTCCTCCTCCTTCACTTCCCGGACAGGGAGCTGAGATACACTGTATCTCACCACCTTCTTCACCTAGAGCTAGAGTGGTAGCCATTAATCCACCTCCGATGCGGGTGGCCTGTTCATCAGTTAGCGTCTCTTCAAAATCAAAATCAATTGCTTCGAGATCTGCAATATCTAGATCAAAAGGATGATTCATAAAATTATCCTACTTGAGTAAAAGATTAGGCTTGTTTACCCATAATCTAAATCAAGAGGACGAAGTGATGTTGCCATTGTGGCAAGCTTCAAAGTAAGTATTGTAACTGTCAGTTAAAAAATGTTAGGCAGACTCTAGCGGCGCCATTGTCAGCCCCGCGCGGCTCAATTGCATATGATAAAGTTCTGCTTGCTCTTGCGGCCCAACCCAGACGGTGGCTTGGCCTTCGTGGTGGATTTGGTTGGCGAGTTTCCAAGCTTGATCGCTCGTCATTCCTGGAATGTATTTCGTCAAACATTCCACAACGTGCTGAAATGTGTTGAAATCGTCGTTGAGGACTATTACCCGATAGTTGGGATAAGGCTTGCGGGTAACTTGACTCGATCGAACGGGTGCTATGGTTGGTGAAGAGGTCATCGCGCGAACAGCCACTGAAACTACAGAATTCGTAAAATAGTTACCTCTAATATCATAACACAATTTCACAATTTTTCAACCCTTACTTGGTATTTTGATCCGCTTCGGGGTTTATTTTCACCGCCGGGCCTTGCGTTAGACTTCTCCAGAAACTCTTGTGAGGATTAGGGGTGAGGCATCCTGTCCCCCATTGACAGGCTTTTGAGGAGAAATCTATGACACCGCGCCGATTAAACTAAAGTTAACACTCGATTGAGTTCAGAAGTGTCACCGTCAGAATACGCTTGCAGCAGAAGTTGCTTTAAATCTTCAATCAGCCGATAGCCGGGGTTCGCTCCGGTACACCGATCGTCAAAAGCGCGATCGGCTATTTCCTCAATGCGAGCAAAAAAGAAATCATCGCTCATTCCCTGACTGGCGATCGCCTCCTGAATCGTGCTAGGAATATCTACCTCACGCTTGAGATATTCCACCGCTGCGATCGACTTCTGGACTTTCTCCTCTTCTGTATCGCCGCCCAAATTCAGATAGTTCGCAATTCGAGCATAACGCCACTTGCTGTTAGGATACTTGTTTTGAGAAAAAATTGCTTGTTTGAACGCAACATCCGTTGCATTGTAGCTAATTACATGGGAAATCATCAGCGCATTCGCTAAACCGTGAGGGACGCGGCAAGTTGCACCTAATTGGTGAGCTACTGAGTGACAAACCCCCAGAAAAGAGTTGGCAAATGCCATGCCGGCGATCGTAGCAGCATAATGTACTTTCTCCCGCGCTTTCAGATCGTTAGCACCATTTTTGTAAGCGCTGGGCAGGTATTTAAACAGCAAACGAATCGCTTCTAAAGCCAAACCATTTGTATACTCAGAAGCCAACACAGAAACGTAAGCTTATTAAGCGTGGGTTAGCGCATCAATGCCGCCGCAAAAGGAGTGCGCGGTCGATCGGCAATTGGCTTGGTAAAACTCGAACAGTTATTAGTTCGTTTCAGTCAACTGATTGTAGAACAACCTCAAATTTCCGAGATTGATATTAATCCGCTGTTGGTTTCTCCTGAAGGTGCGATCGCTCTTGATGGCCGCGTTGTTCTGCAAACAACAGAAAACCCCATTTCACCCGCGATTCCCTCCTATCCTACGCAATACTTTCAAAAATGGTCAACAAAGGGCGATCGTCCCATCACGATCCGTCCGATTCGCCCAGAAGATGAGCCGCTGATGGTGCGGTTCCACGAAGAACTTTCGGAAGAGAGCGTGTATTTGCGCTACGCTCACATGGTAAAGTTAAAGCACCGCATCGCTCACGAACGTTTGACCCGGATTTGTTTTATTGACTACGATCGAGAAATGGTGTTATTAGCCGATCGTCAAGGCCCGGAAACCTCAGAACACCGGATTTTGGGAGTAGCGCGTCTGAGCAAACTCCACGGCAAAAGCGAAGCCGAATTTGCCCTGATCGTTAGCGATAGCTATCAGCAGCACGGTTTCGGAACAGAATTATTGAGGCGGCTGCTGCAAATTGGTCAGGAAGAGAAATTAGAGGCGATCGTCGGCTACATTCTCAATAGCAACTACAAGATGCAGAGCCTCTGTAAAAAACTAGGATTTGAACTCCAACCGGACCGAGGCGAAGGAATGTTGAAAGCTGTTTTTGTGTGCTAATAGCAAGTTGAGTTAAATAATATCAATTCCGGCGAAGCCGGAATGATATCAAATCCGCGCTTCATCGTCCCGATCGAGTTGAATCAAGCTGCCAACAAATAATTCGCGCAATTTTCAGTTTTTTGATTGACAGTCAACCGTCAACCGTCAACAATCACGGACGGTGCAACCGGAATCAATATAATTCTCATTCATCACAACTTTAGTCCAATGGCACTGAAAAAGTGAACTCAAAAAAATCTGTAAGGCAATATATATATAGATCATTGCCTTACA
>NZ_JAUBUI010000064.1:0-35345 GCF_036705385.1 Microcoleus sp. B3-A4
TTGAGTGCAAGTTTCAACCTTGACTCCAGGCAAGTCTAATAAATAGTCCAAATGAAAGCTCATTACTCTAACTGTATTGGTTGATCTATTTTACACCATAAACTCAGGAGAGCCATTCAAAAACTCAATATTCCTCCGGGTGCTTATCCCTCTTTTGTCACTTTCGGCCGAAAATAATCTGGGATGGTTATAGCATAAGACTTTTACCAAAAACCTTGATTTGGGCCATTCTGTTAGAAAATAAATGCTCAAATCCTTGATAAATCTACAGTTGAAAATTTTGGTCTCATTTTTTATTTTCCAGAGTGACAAAAGAGGGTTATGGTACACCTTACCCAAAATCTTCCTCCGGGTATGCAGTGTACACCTTGCCCAACATAAAAAAGGTCGAAAGGATTTGTTGACCTTATTCCCAAGCGCTAATTTTAATTCAATGGGGGGGGGAAAAAGTCGGACATAAGCCGGGTTCTGTTCTCTCCACTGCAAGCAGTTTTCGAGGGCAGTTATCTATCTGGGACGCCTGTTACCAGACGCCTCAAGCGGTACCAAAAAACGGAACTGGTAAAAAACCAACCATAGTCCCTCCGACCTTGCTCCCAACTGGGGTTTACCGAGCCAGCACCTCTCGATGCTGCTGGTGCGCTCTTACCGCACCTTTGCACCCTTACCCCCTAACACTTTGCGATTTTCGATGCTTGATTTTTGATTCAATCTCAAATCTCAAATCTCAAATCTCAAATCGGGGGGCGGTATCTTTCTGTGGCACTATCCTCACGATCGCTCGCACTGGGCGTTACCCAGCAAGTTTGGTTTTTCGGGAGCCCGGACTTTCCTCAGACAAGCTTTCGCTCATCCGCAACCGCCTGCGCCTACTTTTTCCCCAGATTTATTGTACGCGATCGTTCGTCAATCAATTTAAGATTTGAGATTGAAAATTTTAACTGGTCGCCCACTTAATTTGGACATTTGTGTTCATTCCAACTCTTGTACGGTGGGGTCGAAAGCCCGCCCAACAATTAAATTTCCCTGCAACTCCCCTTAAATTCACTCACGGATCAATTATGAGGCTGAAAAGTTGGAAATTATTATGCAAGGATTTATGGCACAGATTCAATTAGCCGCAGGAAACCTTTTTTCCTAACAGAATTTTGAATTCTTCAATCTTCAATCCCAAATTTCAAATCTTCAATTCGGTTACTTTAATGAGTCATTTTTGATAGTAGAAAAATTATCAAACCAGCCGCGCCGCCAGAAAAAGTAAACTAAACCAGAAGCGATCCCTAGCATAATTGCCCAACAAAGCGGATAGCCAAAATACCAATTCAGTTCTGGCATATTCCAGGGCGATTTCTCTGTATTGAAATTCATCCCGTATACTCCTGCCACAAAAGTTAGAGGAATAAAGATACTCGAAATCACTGTCAGCAACTTCATGATTTCATTCATTTTATTACCAACCGAAGACAAGTAAACGTCCATTAAACCCGAAGACAACTCTCGATAGGTTTCCACCATATCCATCACCTGCACTGTGTGATCGTAACAGTCGCGCAGGTAAATTCGCACCTCGGGACTAATCAAATCACTGCTATCTCGAATCAAAACATTAATTGCATCCCGCTGCGGCCAAATGGCGCGGCGCAGCGTCAGCAATTCTCGCCGGATTTTATAGATTTTTTCCAGGGTTTTGCGGGTGGGGTTCACCACCACTTCATCCTCTAATTCTTCAATGCGCTCTCCGTAAACTTCTAATACAGGGAAGAATCCATCTATAATCGAATCCAACAAAGTATAAGCCAGATAATCCGCTCCGTGCTTGCGAATAATTCCTTGTCCTTTACGAATGCGATCGCGCACTGGTTCAAAACAATCATAGTCCGGTTCTTCCTGAACAGTTAGCAGGTAATGCTTGCCCAAAATAAAACTTACTTGTTCTTTATGAAAAGTATCTGATTCAGGATGCAGCATCACCATCCAAGCAATGATTAAAATGTGTTCTTCATAGTCTACTACTTTCGGTCGCTGGGGAACATTAACTACATCTTCCTGAGCCATTAGGTGCAAATTAAATACTTCGCCCATTTGTCGCCAGGTTTCTTTGTTTCCCAATCCCAACATATCAACCCAAGAAACAGATGCTGTATCTAAATACGAAGCAGCTTTTTGAGGATTTGCCAAGTGGGCGCGAGTAGCTGCTGTTTCGCAATAGTCAATTAATACAATCTCGGGAGGCGGCGCATCGGGTTCTAAGTCGAGAGTTCCCGGCGGAGCCCCCTGATCGTCATAAAAATAGTCAACGTAGGAATCATCATCATCCTCATCATCTTTAATTGGTTTGGCAACTGCATTAGAAGTATGTATGCTTTTGTATACCATGCTAATATTCCTGACTTTTACAACCTTTAATTAGATTATCATTTTTATCGTACAACTACCAATTACCAATGACTCATTACCTCTGCCGAATTGGAATCTCGATCGCAAATTCAGTTCCCTCTCCCGGCGCGGAAATGCACTGCAGCGTCCCTCCGTGTCTTTCCACCACAATCTGATAGGAGATAGACAGTCCCAAGCCTGTACCTTTGCCTACTGGTTTAGTAGTAAAAAACGGGTCAAATACCCGACATGTAACAGACTCTGCCATTCCACACCCGTTATCGGAAATTACGATCGCAACCCGATTGTTATCCAGCACCTCCGTGCGAATCCGAATCCACGGCAATGTATCGCAAGTTAAAGGTAAACTAGCAAAATCTTGCCGTTCCTCTTCTGAATAACTCGCCAATTCCAACTTCCTATTCCTGACATCCGCTAAAGCATCAATAGCATTATTTAAAATATTCATAAACACTTGATTTAACTGCCCCACGTAGCACTGTACCTGTGGCAACTCCCCATATTCTTTAACTATTTGAATCTGACGATTCCTGCCATTTTCTTTAATCTTGTGTTGTAAGATTAACAGAGCGCTGTCTATCCCCTCGTGAATATTAACACGCTTAATATCTGATTCTTCCAGGCGGGAAAAGTTACGCAAAGACAGAACTATTTGACGAATTCGCTCGGCTCCGGTTTGAATTGAAGCCAGCAGGTGCGGGAAATCCTCTTTCATGAATTCTAGTTCTATTTCTTCTGCCAAATCTTGAATAACAGCAACAGGTTCCGGGTAGTTTGCTTGGTACAAACTACACAGTTCCAGCAAGTTTTTGGCATACTCACTAGCGTAAGTGATATTACCGTAAATAAAACTGACAGGATTATTGATTTCGTGAGCAATTCCCGCCACTAGCTGTCCCAAACCCGACATCTTTTCCGCTTGAATTAGTTGAGCTTGAGTCCTGCCTAATTGTTTCAATGTTTGCTCTAGCTGGCGATTTTTATGTTTTAATTGAGCTTCGGCTTGTTTGCGATTAGTAATATTGCGGGCTAGAATAATAATCTGATCTGAATTAAACGGCAACAGTCGGGCTTCATAAGTTTTTTCTCCTTCCGACATGGAAACCGAATATTCTATATCGATTGAATTTCTTGTTTCGGAAATTTCACAGATTGCTTGGGCAAATTGGCAGGCGACATTGTGCGGCAATATGTCGGTCATTCGTTGACCCATAAAATGTTCGGGAGGCACGTATAAACTCGATGAAGTTCCTGACAAATAATCCACAATTATACCGTCAGCATCTAGTCGAAAATACAAATCAGGCAAAGCGCGAAAAACTGCTTCTAACTCTAAAGTTTTTTGGCGCAATGCTTCCTCAGCGTAGTACCGATCGCTAATATCAAAAATCACCCCGTCCAAATAGCAAACGTTTCCATCTGCGTCGAACACAGGAGAACCTTTATCCCACACCCATTTAACCGTGCCGTCTGCTGCTAGCAAGCGGTATTCCAAGTTATAAGACTCTTTGTTTTCTATGCCTTGCCGAATAGTTGCTTCTACTTTTGCCAAATCTTGGGGGTAAATAATGCTGGCAAAAGTCCGGCCTCTCCTGTCCAACAGCCAAATAAAATCTGCCGCAGGGTAGCCTGTTAATAAGTAAACGGCTTCGCTAATAAAATTAGTCGAGAAATCGCATTTCCAGCGATAAACCACTCCGGGAATATTAGCTACCAAAGACCTAAATCTTAATTCACTTCTACGCAAAGCTGCTTCTGATTCATGTCGTTCGGTAATATCGTGAGCAAAAGCTAGCACTGCAAATACATTACCTTCCGCGTCGCGCAGCGGAAGTTTTTGGGTATCAAAAATATGTACTGAACCGTCAACAATAGTTGCCGGATCGCAGGGATTGTGGATGATGTCGCCGGTTAGTACAGCAGAGTCGTCTGTGCGGAAGCCTCGGATATTTTGGGCGGAATTCCCAAACACGAGATCTTCTGAAAATCCTAATTCTAAATCAGATTTGCCAATTATTTCTTCTACTGTTGTGCCGATCGCTTCAGCGAAACTCCTGTTTGCCAAAATATAGCGAAAATTTTTGTCTTTGGCAAAAATCCAGTCGCTGGTTTTGTCTATTACTGTGCGTAGGAGTTGTTCGGAACGTTCGGTTTTTTCCAAGGACGCCTGCAGTTCTAGTTCTAGGCACTTGCGAGCAGTAATGTTTTCAAAAGCTACACCGACGCAGTTGTTGGGTAATGGAAAAGCTTTAATAGAAAAAGCGCGAGTTATTCGACCCCCTTCATCGCAGTCAATATCTTCAACTTCTACGGCTTTCTGGGTGCGAATTACCGAAGCAAATGCTTGGGGAATGTTTTTCGAGCGCAGGTGGGGAAAAATCTCGTCAATTGTCATTCCCAAAACATCAGCCATTTCTAATCCCGTAAATAGGGTAGCAGCGGGATTCGAGGCGATCGCTCTGAGGGTGCTGTCATCGTCTATGTTTTCTAAATGGTAGACGTACAAACCAATTTGCATATTCTCGACAATTTGGTCGTAGAGGCGCACGCTTTCGTCTACCTGCCTGCGTTCGGTGATATCTTCAGTAATACCTAAAACGTACTGAGGGCGGCCTGCGGCGTCGAGAATTGGCACTTTGCGCGTGTGCAGTATTCTCATACCTTTGTGGCGAGTTTGGATCGGCTCTTCGGCTATGTCTTTAACAGTAGATTGGTTATGATCGCCGGTCAATATTTCCCTGTCTTGAGCAGTAAAAACATCAGCTTGTTCTTTGGGGTAAATATCGTAGTCATTTTTGCCGATCGCCTCTTGAGAGGTAACACCTGCGATCGTTTCTCCGGCTTTATTCCACAGCACAAATTTCAGCGAAGAAGCATCTTTAGCAAAAACTCCCACCGGCAGATTTTCTACTACGGAATTGAGGAAGCCTCTAGCTGATTTTAATTCAGCTTCTGCACGCTTGCGTTCGATGCCTAAAGCAATAACATCCGCAACCGATGCTAAAGTTTCCTGAAAGGGTGCTGTCAGCGGCTGGCAACTGATAATTACCATGACTCCCACCAGCCGTTCTTCCACTATCAAAGGGTAGCCTGCGAAGGTGAGAATTTGCTTGGGTATTGGGCAATTTGTCGGCTTTTGGCTGGTGTTGATAATTGCTACTTCGGAACTGTGTACCTCTTTTGATTTCGCAGATTCTTCCTCTGGGAACCCAAAATTATTCAGTTCAAATCCGCAGTCAAATTCCGGTTTGTGCTGTTTGGCGATCGAGTTAACCTTACTTTCAATATAGCTAGCCCGATCGTCTGTGCGACTGTATATTCCCGAGGCTGCTTGCAATTGCCAAAGATTATGTTGAGAGTTGAAAGTCCAAATTTCAGCCGAAGCGACATCAATATTCCGCACCATTGCCTTGCAACAGGGAAGCAGGATATCTTGAGGGTGTTTGGTGAGGGCAATACCCACATCCGCTACCATCGCTGTGAGGCGAGAAGCTTGGGCTTTTTCTGCTTCCAATCGTTTGCGATCGGTGATATCTTCCACCAAAGAAAGCACGGTAAAAGTGTCGCCGCTGCGAATAATCGAGTTGAACCAGCGACACCAAATTACCTGTCCGCTTTTAGTATAGTTGCGGTTAATTGAAGTATTGCCGTTGCCAGTGGCTAGTTCGAGCTCGATCGCGCTTATAGCCTCTCTATCTTCCTGGCAAACCAAAGCCAAATCGCCGAAGTGCTTGCCCATCATATCATCGGATGTCCAGCCAAAGATTTCCTCGGCGCGTTTCGACCACTGAACGATCCGAAAATCTTCATCCCAGCCTACCATTGCCAGCGGACTGTTAGCTGCATTCAACCACAGTAAATGGTTCGATCGGCGTAACTGTTGAGTTTTCTGCTGCTGCCAGCGGTAGTGCCTGGTGATATCTCTACCGACGCCCAAAACCCGCATCTGGTTGCTAGAGGCATCCACCGCTGGCGTGTAAGCAGTTTCGTAAATTTTAATCCCGCCGTCTGCCGCCATCACCTCATGAATTGCCAGCCGTTTTTCCCCGGTTATAAATACTTGTTGCAGGCAGGAATCAATCTGCGAGATTATATTTTTGACAGCAGCATTATTGGGATATAATTTTAATAATTCCTGATTAGTTTGGTTGACTATTTCAGTAGGCTCCAATCCCATCCAAGCAGCAGCTACAGGATTGATCGATAGGTACTTTTGCTGTCGATCGCACTCTAGGAAAGCATCAACAGAGTTAGAGAAAAAAGACTGAAACGAGTTGATAACTTCCTGCATGGGTATTTTTTCATGAGAAAAGCTTAGTATTATGGAAACCTCGTGTCTAAAGACCGATCGAGGAAACACTCATCAGGCAGTTTTCACCGCCTTGAATATTGATTATTGCTACAGCCCGATACTTGGTCGATTGGTACTTTTATGATCTACTTTCAACGGAACAATTACCGTTTCAAATATTTCACGCGCGATCGCATAGCAGCTTGGGGTTACACCCATATTTTTGATAACGTAATCAGTTAAGACGATAGCTAGTCAACTATCTCTTTTGATTAGGGCATAAAGCCCCATCTCTTCCGAGCGGGGTGCTGACTTGCTTAAGCTCTAAAATTTTCCTAACGTTAGTTTAACCCACTCAAATCTTTTTGGGCACTGTACTGCTGCGTTTCCCGGTGCAATTTTCGGCGCTGTTCCCTATAATACAAAAATTTTAAAGAAATAGTATTTTGGGGAATAGAGCTTAATTACAGCAGATGCTCTTTTTTTTAAACCAGACCCAGCGGATACAAAAGCGAGATGGAGAGGTAGGCAGAGGTGCAATCCACAACCTGCGAGAAAAATGCTTCAGAAATGCCAGACAGCTTACTGATTCCCAATTCCCAATTCCCAATTCCCAATTCCCGATTCCCAATTCCCAATTCGGTAATCTGAAAGCGGTTTGGCAGTACGCGAAGCAAAGAACGCAACCCGTGCAAAGCCATGTAACATAAAGATTGCGATATTTTTAATATGTAATATGGAACTATTAGATACCTTGATTGTGGGTGCGGGTATTAGCGGTTTGAGTTTGGCGCACGCACTTGGGAAGGAAGCAACGAGTGCATCCCCGCTGAAGATTTTAGTCGCTGAGAGTCAGGGACGTGTGGGCGGGAACATCACCACTGTGACAGCGGGGGGGTTTCTCTGGGAGGAGGGCCCGAACAGTTTTTCGCCGACGCCAGAATTGATGAAGTTGGCTGTGGATGTGGGATTGAAGCAAGAGTTGATTTTTGCCGATCGCAAATTGCCTCGTTATGTTTATTGGCAAAAAAAGCTGCAACCGGTGCCGATGACTCCACCGGCTATGATTCAGTCTCAGTTGCTGAGTTTTCCGGGGAAACTGCGGGCGTTGTTCGGCGCTTTGGGGTTTGTCGCGCCGGCAATGGGCGCTGGACTTTCGCAGCAGCGTGACGAGGAAACTGTTTCTCAATTTTTCCGCCGTCATCTGGGGCAGGAAGTGATGCAGCGGTTGGTGGAACCTTTTGTTTCTGGGGTTTATGCCGGCGATCCGCAACAACTTAGCGCGGCGGCGGCTTTTGGCCGGGTAGCCAAGATGGCTGATCTGGGTGGCGGGCTGATGGCGGGGGCGCTGCTTTCTGCTAGGAAAAGACCGAAGCAAATGCCTGCAGACCCGAATGTGCCTAAGACTAGACCGGGGGAGTTGGGTTCGTTCAAACAGGGGTTGAAGGCTTTGCCAGAGGCGATCGCTGCTCAATTGGGCGATCGAGTGAAACTCAACTGGCACTTGACTCGCCTCCAGCGTACAGAACGCGAAACTTACATTGCTGTATTCTCGACGCCCGACGGACAGCAGGAAGTTGAGGCGCGTACCGTGGTTTTGACAACGCCGGCTTACGTTACAGCCGATTTGTTGCAGCCTCTGCAACCGAAAGTTAGCAGTGCTTTACAAGCTTTTACTTATCCTACGGTTGCCTGCGTTGTGCTAGCATATCCGCAGTCGGATGTCAATGGTAAATTAGTAGGTTTTGGAAATTTAATTCCGAGGGGGCAGGGAATTCGCACTCTGGGGACGATTTGGACATCGAGTTTATTTGCCGATCGCGCGCCCGCAGGGTGGCAAACTCTCAGCAGTTACATCGGCGGGGCTACTGATTCGGAAATTGGCAATCTCGACTCAGAACAAATCGTTGGGGAGGTGCACCGAGATTTGTCTCGGATTTTGCTGAAGCCCTCCGCGGCGCAGCCGAAAGTTTTGGCGGTGAATGTGTGGAAGCGGGCAATTCCTCAGTACAATTTGGGTCATTTCGATCGCCTGCAACAAATCGATGAGGGCTTAAAATCTTTGCCTGGGGTGTATTTGTGCAGCAACTACGTTGGCGGAGTGGCTTTGGGAGATTGCGTGCGAAGGGGTTTTGAGCGTGCACGAGAAGTGGGCGAGTATTTGCAGAACAAACAATCAGATACTCGATCGATCTGAATGATTGTGTGGGGAGGGCGGGTTTATAAATATCGAGTATGTTAATCCGAGATATTGGTGAACCCGCACCTACAGCCTTCTGCCTTCATATCCGCTGCCCAATGCCGAATGTTACTAGGTTGTGGGTTCAAATTTGTAACCCACCCCCCGGACGGTTTGAATCATCGGCATTTGATTGGGATCTAGTTCAATTTTGCGGCGAATTTGACCGATATGGACATCCACCACGCGATCGGCTCCTACATACTCGTAGTCCCACACTTCATGCAGCAATTCCGATCGCCTCCACACGCGACCGGGTTTGCTTGCCAAACAGTACAGCAGGTCGAATTCTAAAGCAGTCAAAGCAACTATCTGACTGCCGAGAATTACCTCGCGGCGAACCGGATCTATTAGTAGCTCTCCAAAAGTAAGAGTTTTTTGTTCGGCGGGAGTAACAATGCGTTTGCGCTTCAAAATTGCTGCAACGCGAGCTCCAATTTCTACAAGACTAAAAGGTTTAGTAATGTAGTCGTCAGCACCTTCGGCAAACCCTTTCATTTTGTCAGCTTCATCGGTTCGGGCAGTCAGCATCAACACAAACACGCCGGTGCGTCTTTGCATTTCTTGACACAGTTTGTAACCAGTTGTATCAGGTAAATTTACATCTAGAACTACTAAGTCAGGATTGAGTTGCTCAAATAATTCCAGACCAGTCTGACCGTCCTCGCCAGACTCAACTTGATAACCTTGCTGGCTCAAAAAACGGTGAATTAAATTTCGGATTGCCGGGTCGTCATCAACCACAAGGATTTTTACAGGGGCCATGACCACAAGTTTGCTTGAAGAATTAGGCAAGAATATTCAGCCATAATAATAGAAAACTGGATACAAATCTCGAAAAAATTGAGCTTTTAATAGTTATAGCCCTATTTATAACCTACGCAAAATTTCAGGCAATAAATCTCCAGGAACTTTGGATAAGGCTAAATTTTGGCCTGGCAGCCCACATTCACTATAGAAAGCTCTAATCGTTTTGACAATATAGCTCAATGCTGTTTGCCGGGAATCAGCAGCTTGGGAGTTGGCTGCGGCTTGCAAGTTGAGTTTATCCCCATATGTTAACCCTTTGTCATTGAGATGTTGTCCCCATTCGGCACACACTTGCAACTGGTGGTGCAGTGCTGCTTCTAGATGGCTTGTCTGTGCGACTTTATTAGCGGGGAAATGTGGGTCGGTGGCTAGTTGATAGTGGGCTAGTCCGAGATTGTTGCGGGCGGCCAAGGCGTCAAAGGTGAGTTGGGTTCGATCGAGCTCTCCGGCGATATCCAAGGCGGTTTCGTAGGCGGCAATCGCCTGCTGCAATGATTCCGTCCGCGCCTGTTTCTGCTGAAACTGGTTCGCCAAATGCCAATAAGCGGTACCGAGATTATTGTAGGTGGCGGCTGCTGCTGCGGGTACTAATTCTCGGGTGCGGTATTTCAATGCTTCGCGGTAGGCGGAAATCGCCCTGACTAGCAGGGGTTCTGAGGGTTCGTGCTGGGCGAGGTTCCAGCAGGCGGTACCGAGGTTGTTTTGCACTCCGGCATAGTTGAGGGGTTGTCGTTCGGGACTGTAGCAGGAGAGGGCTTGGGTGTAAGCTGCGATCGCGCTTTTGAGATATACGATCGGCTCACCATCTTGGGCTAAATTCCAGTATGCTGTCGCCAAATTATTCTGAGCAGCAGCGTACTGCTGGGGCTCCACGGCGGGGTCTAGATCCAGCAGCGCTTGTTGGTAAGCTGCAACTGCGTGCTGCAAGTTCTCTGTCTTGTCTCGATAGCGGGCTAAATCGGCCGAAGCGATGCCCAAGTTTTTGTTTAATCTAACGCGGGTTTGGGGTACGGTTTCGGCATCTGTTCGGTTCAAACCTTCAAGGTAGAGGGCGATGCTGCGTTCAAGGCTGGATACCGGATCTGAGGCGTTGAGGGCATTGGTGCGATCGCGCGACAGCATCCAGTAGAGAGTGCCGAGATCGTTGAGCAGATCGGAAATTGGCGGTAGGCTGTTGGACTCCTGGGCGTACTGAGTTAAATTTTGTTTCAATTGGGCAATCAGCCGCGCGCATTCCTCAGTTAGTGGTTGATTTTGCTGCGAGTTGGTGTCGTCAACGTCGAGATACGCAATCACTTGTTCGATCGCGCGAATGGCGATTGTCAGGTTTTGCTCTGAAACGTCTCCGCCCAGAATGCGATCGCGGTAGTAATTCCCCAAACTGTGATATGCCAAAGCCAAAGCTTCGCAAGAACACTGATGTTCTTGCAGCAGTTCGATGTATTGCAGAGTTTGCAGCGGCAGAAAATTGTCCTCCGATGCGGCATCATTTTCTGCTTCCAACTCCTCAGAAGCCGCTGCTAGCACCAAATCTGCCAGTTGTGCGGATTTAGAATCTGGCGCTGGGGACGGGGGATGGGAAATTGGGGATTGTTCGTCCTCTGTCAGTTGGACGGATTTAGAATCTGGCGCTGGGGACGGGGGATAGGAAATTGGGGATTGTCGATCGGGAATTGGGGATTGTTCGTCGGGAATTGGGGATTGTCCAGACAAAGAAGGTATTAAAAGTTGGTTGCCAAAATCTCCCTTGTCCCGTAAGTTTCGCAAGTCTCCGGAGTTCCTGAAGTCATCAAAGTGCCCGAAGTCTCCCTTAGCTGGAGTTGGTTCGCCTTCAAACTCAAATACTCCGGTTCGCCAGTGCCAAAATTCCGGGGCCGAGTGTTCGATCGAACTCAGCCAGGGCCGCGACACCCACAGCAACACAGTAGACTCGCACATTTGCAGGTTTGCTTCGATGTCTCTCAAATAGCTCAGGAACGACCACTGCACTGCTGCTGACTGCCTGGTCAGGTGTTCTGCCCCGATAATTTGAAATGTCGGCCAAGGGCTGTAACTGCCCCTGTTTTGCGGCGGTGGGTGTTGGGTCAGCCACGCGGCGATCGAACCCCAAGGATTTGGATCGCTCAAGTCAAGTTCCAAACTCACAAATCGGGGGTAGTGGATCGCGGAGCGAGGATCGGAACCTGCGCTCTCTGCAGCTAATTCTGTCTGCAAGCGGGCTGCCAGACAGTCCCGCAAGCACAAGTCGTCGCAGGCGGCAATAAAAATTTGACGGCGTAAATTGAGGTCGATCGCCTGTTTCAAGCGTTGGTAGATCAGCTTGTTCGAGCTAGAAACTTTTTGGGAAGGAATAGACATCAGGATCAGCCGATTTTAGATTTTAGATTTTAGATTTTAGGTTTTAGATTTTGGATTGTAGATTTTAGATTGTAGAGTTGAGAGTTGAAATCTCGATCGCTCATACCTCACAACTAAGCCCCGAAGGCAGTCAATCGCACCGGTGATGACTAAAGGATTGTGGATTTTCAATTGGCAATTTTATGTGGGTGACGAACCCGTGTGATTAAGTGCAACCCAAGTCCCTGAACCCGACAGCCAAGAGGAAAACACCAAATTTCTGCTGGTCTTATTTAGCTTTCCAGCTCGCTTGGCACGCTTCAGGATTGTCACAACTACCTGCTTTGTATTGAAACACAAAAACCATGTTTCCCTTGGTTGGAAAACATGGTTTCTTGAATGATTATTTAAAATTGCGATTTGAAGCAGCTTTGAGACTCAGCCCAGCTTTTAGACGGAAGCAGCCACAAACACCAAACCAGCGACCAACATGGCTGCTGCAATTCCCATGATGATATAGTTCCGTTGCTGGTTCTTGTTGGGAGGTACGGCTTCATACACCTTCGGCTCTTTAGCAAAGTTGTTCAGGCGTCCATCGTCATCTTTGATGTAAGGCATCAGTCACAATCCTTAATATTTTTGATGTTTACAACTGTACCAAAAAAGCGCCCAGGAAAATTCGGCCATTTATTTGGAGGTGACAGTGCCTGTTTGGGGAGAAGAGGCTATCGCGTAATCTTTGATCGGCATTCTGCCTGCTAAGTACGCCATCCGCCCCGCTTCTGCTGCCATTCCCATTGCTTTTGCCATTGCCGGGGAATTTTGGGCATTGGCGATCGCGGAATTAATCAACAGTGCATCGGCTCCCATTTCCATTGCTCGGGCTGCTTCGCTGGGCGTTCCGATTCCCGCATCGACTACCACAGGAATATTTACCGTGTCAATAATTATTTGAATGTTGGCCGCATTGTTGATCCCTTGCCCTGAACCGATGGGGGAACCTAAAGGCATGACTGTCGCACAACCGACTTCTTCGAGGCGTTTTGCCAGGAGAGGATCGGCATTGATGTAGGGCAAAACAGCAAAACCTTCTTTGACTAATTGTTCTGCTGCTTCTAAAGTGCCGATCGGATCTGGCAGCAAATATTTAGCATCGGGAATCACTTCTAATTTGACAAAATTATTGTCTTCTTGCCCTAAAAGTTTCGCCATTTCCCGGCCCAAACGAGCTACTCTAATCGCCTCATCCGCAGTTTGACAACCGGCAGTATTTGGCAGCATCCAAATTTTAGTCCAATCAAGAGCCTCTGCCAATCCTTCATGGCCGGGAGCATTTGTTTGCACACGCCGCACAGCTACAGTCACAATTTCGCACCTGCTGGCGTTGACACTTTGCTGCATTTCTGCAATGCTGCGATATTTTCCCGTCCCCGTCATCAAGCGAGAATGAAAAGTTTTGCCAGCAATCACCAGAGGTTTGTCTAAAATATTTAAGGGTAAATTATCGGAGGTTGACGGCGCGCTGTGTCCCAGTTTAGAATCGCCAAAAATAGCATATTCTAGCCCCTCTTCCCATTCTTCTCTACCTCCCAGCATATTTTCTAGGAGCCAACCTTCTTTATTTGTTAGTAAGTCCTGAGTTACTGCGTAAACAATCTCTCCAACAATAATCAATTTTGCATCGCGCGGCATATTATTTTTTATCCCGCTATTGACAATTTCTTCAAATTCTTGAAAAACGTTCCCCATTTTCCCATTCCTCTCTAGTAATTTTTTGAACAGATTGGTTGTTAAAAACCAAAATAACTGTCTGTATTAGCTGCTGGACATCCCAATATATAGCTTGTCGGATGCCTTGGTCTATTTCTAGAATGTCGTAATTTTCTATATTTACGTGAAAAATGACTGCATTTGCACTTTTATTTTTGGCTTTGCCAAAGCCTTCTTGTACTCTATTTTTGAGATTGTTAGACTCTTTCGTTAATTCCTTAAATTCGCAGATTTGACCGTCAACGTCAGCGTCGGGAGTTTTAGTCCCTGACGGTGCTTGCTCGCTCAACATTCTAACTCTCATCCCTATTTTAGCCAAAACTTCAGCAATAAAGATTTCCGAATTATTAAGATTGTGTTGTTGGTGAATTAGCACAAATCCGCCAGCTCTCTCATCAAAATAATATCGCTGATATTCCGATTCTGCATTTTTGTAGATGGCTCTGCTTGTCTCGATATATTCTGAATTCACCTTTATTATACTCTCAATAGACTCCGATCTGGTAGACTTAAATGTATGAAAGCAACTGTTGAGCAACTGGCAGAAATTGGGATATTTGCCAGCTTAAACCGAACAGAATTAGAGCGATTGCAAGAACATACAGCAATTCGGAGTTACCGACAGGGAGAAGTTGTGATGTATGAGGGCGATCGCATCCCCGAAAAATTATACACTCTTTTGAGCGGTTCTCTGCGGGTTGCAAAAACAGCGGCTGCGGGCAAAGAAACAATTCTCCGCACTTTATTTCAGGGAGATATTTTTGCCGCACCTGCTTTGCTAGGCAACGGCATTGCCCCCGCCACGGTGACTGCAGAAACTGATGTGGAAGTTCTTACCACAGAACGGGAATTTTTGCTAGCAGCAATTCGGGAAAATCCTGAGATTGCCTTGCGAATATTGGCGGTGTTTAATCAGCGGTTGCAGCAACTGCACGAGACTGTGCACGGTTTGGTGTCGGAAAGGGCGATCGTGCGGCTAGCCCGATTTATTCATTACTTTGCCGTCGAGCAAGGTACGAAGATTGCAGATAATAGTGTATGTTTAGAAAAACGTTTTCCCTATTATCAAATTGCTCGCAGCATTGGAATTACCTACGAAGAATGCGTGCGGTTATTTAAGAAACTAAAACCGTTTGTCTCCTACAGTCGAGGCGGTAAAATTAATGTATTGGATTGGGAAAAATTAGAGGCTCTCGCCTCGGGAGAAGAAATAGACTAAATGTTAAAGTCCCAATTTTTGTAGGGGGGTTTCACAAACAATATTTGACTGCAACTCACTATCTATATAAACCCGCCCCCCACAACCTGTGAATCGGGGCGGGTTTATTATATTATTGATGTTAGGCAATTAGGGTTTGTAAAACCAGCCCCTACAGCAATATTGGGGAAATTAATTAGCCTCAGAGAGTGTCAAAATAAACGCCAAATTTTCTTCAGCTTTCAAAGCGTGGAGTGCGCGAGCGGGCAGAAAAACAAACACCCCCGGTTCCAAGACAATATCTTTGCCTTCTAGAGTCAAAATCCCCTTTCCTTCGATGACATTAACTGTGGCATTGCGCGGCGAAGAGTGTTCGGAAACCTCGCTACCAGCAGCCAGACAAAGTAAATTGTACTGACAATTATTGTCTTTGATTAAAACTTTGCTCGACACTCCGGTGGCGGGATATTCAATTGCGTCTCGGAGTTGGATAGCTGAAGATTGTAGCGGTAAAAGAGTAGTAGTCATAGTTTTTGACAATTAATTAATTTGGTCACAAGCCCCGAATTTATCAGTGGCTTCACTTTCTTCAATCGAAAATCGAAAATCGATTGACTGGGTTAAGATTGTTTTTTGGCAGAGATAAGGATGTAGCCTAGATCTTGTTGATAATGCTGGAAAACTCGACGCATTGCTAAGATACGATCGCGAATTTGCGATCGACTTAATATATTCCACAAAATCCGCACAGTACCCACAAACCCTTCATCTTGCAGCATTCGCGGTAAGTTGAGGAGCCCCATCGCCCCGGTTTGACACTTTTCTACTTGCAAACCCGCGTTTTGGCAAACAGCAATCCAGCCAGACTCAGACAAAGGCGTTGAATTGACGCGAATCACTTCTGATAAAGCTTTGTGAATTTCTGCTTCTCGGTTTCGGGCTAAAAGTTCGTGAGAGAGAAACTTGCCGCCTGGTTTTAAACGATCGCAAATTCCCGATACAATTTTAGCTTTCCCGGACGGCGACTGCATTGTCAGGATAGCTTCAGCCAACACCCAATCAAACTGTTGGGAAATCCGATCCAAGTGAAAAATATCTCCTTCCACAATTTCCACTCGATCGCTCAAACCCGCTGCTGCAACATTAGCACGAGCGCGGGCTACACTCTCGGGATTTTTCTCAACTCCCACTACTTTTACGCCAAAACGTTCAGCAAGGGCGATCGAACTATATCCAAAACTAGCAGCCAACTCCAAAACAGTCTCCCCAGGCTGAAAATCCGCCCATTCAAATAACTGTTCCGTAGCAAGTTTCCCCCCCGGCCTCAGCATTTTCTTGCCAGCCGCCGCGAGCACTTCATGTCCGGGTGCAGTCTTAAAATTGAGAGCAGTATTGGTCATTAAATTGACCTCCTATTTAACCTTACTCTCAGTTTGCCAACTTCTTCCAAATCTTTCTATGATCTAGCTCATATTCAAATTATTGTAGGGTGCGTCAGCCTCCTCAATTTTTACAGTTTGAGATTTGAGATTTTAAATTTACTCTACAATTTTTACAGTTTGAGATTTGAGATTTACTCCAAAGATATATCTGGGAGGTTGAATAAGAGTCTAAAATTTGGGCTACTCACGACAAGAGTCGGAGGCTTGTATCCGTATGCAGGGGCGAGCAAAAGAATCAAAATCCCTGCCAGCAAGTTTTCGAGGATGTCGAGGAACCCGAAAGGAATTGCCGCGCCACTAATACCCAGCAGTTGCATCAAATCCGCTGCTTTGAATGACGGGGTGGCGATGAATGACGCGATCGGCAATAATTGATTTATAATCAATATATCTACTTCACCCCAATAATACCGAATCATGCTCGCAGAAGCAAACGCGACACTTTTGCCTAGTCTAATTACTGTTTCAGCATTAATTCTCTACTTCGTTGTTACCATCAACGTCGGTAGAGCTAGATTCAAACACAAAGTTTCTCCCCCGCAGATGACAGGAAACCCAGACTTTGAGCGAGTGGTGCGAGTTCAGCAAAATACCTTAGAGCAAATGATTCTATTTTTGCCCTCGCTGTGGTTGTTCTCGCAATTTATCAGCCCAATTTTGGGGGCCGGTATCGGCGCAGTTTGGATAGTTGGACGCATTTTGTTTGCTTGGGGTTACTATCAAGCTGCCGAAAAAAGAGCGGCAGGATTTGGCATTAGTACCTTAGCTACTTTAGCTTTGCTTGGTGGTTCCTTAACAGGCATAATTATGTCGCTGCTGAAGGTTTGAGCCTAGCTTCGGATAGACATAATTGTTTGTTTTTCTACTTGTTTCCCGGCTCTCCCTAGAAACGCATATCTGGAGGATCAACCTCCAATTTTCCTGCTGAAAAAACGAGGCTGAGCCTCTGGACAGAGGTTCCCAGGCAGAGAGAACCCCGCAACCAGTTAAATGTAATAAATGTTAGGAGTCAATATGTCAGAAACCAACAAGCCCGTATTTGAAATTAAGCCGAAACTTTTTCAGCAGCTTGTCGAGTGGCAAGAAAAACTTGAACGAGAAGATGAATTAGCAAGCGAGTCAGAAAACGAAAAACCAATTGAGGTAAAAAATCCTCCCGACAGTGATGAACAGCATTCTCAAACAGATAATTTCTAGCTGGTGGCTAGCTGCATCTTTTGCATTTCCGGCTGCTGTCTCGGCTCAATCGCTGACACCTAGCCAAATTCAGCAAGTCAATAGGGGTTTGTTTCGTTCTAACTCTCAAGATTTCTTTCAGCAAGGCTATCGCCAACTGGAAAGAGAAATCGCAATTTTGTTGCAAAGAAATGTCATTTCCGAAGGCAAGATTCTGGAGATTGATGAAAAATTGCTCTCTCAGCTTTGCAACCAAGAATTTAAAATATCCTCGCGCAATTTTGACACACTAAATGCTGCTAATATTGCTGATTTTAAGGCAAAATTAACCAATATTTGTAAGTCAAATTAAAATAAAAGTGAGGTAAAAATCTAAGTTTTAGTGTAGATGGATAAAGAAGAAATGACCAAATTGAAACTAGCCCTGCTGGAAGCGGAAACTGCCGCTCAATTGGCTGCGATCATTATTGATTACACTCATGAGGAAATGATGCTAGTTTTTCAGGCGCTAGAATGGGAACAACAGGATAGGATTAAGACTGTTTGGAAGACTGTTAGTTAAAGTAGATTGGCGGAAATCAGAGGTTTTAATTTTTAACCGCAGATGTAAGCCGATAGACGCAGATGAACGCAGATTTAATTTTGTTACTGTTCGCTGTGTAGAACAATCTGAATATGTACACAGCGAACAATGACATATCTAAACTAGCGATTCGATGCATAATTGGCGGAAATGATCGCCCCGTTGCTCGAAGTTTTGGTATTGATCGAAGCTAGCACAGGCTGGGGAAAGCAGCACTACTTTAGCATGATTTTGTTGGGCTAATTCTGCAGATCGCGGGATTGCTCGTTCCATTGTTTCGACTATTTCCCAAGCGTTGTAATTTGCTTGTGCGAGCCGCGAGGCAAAAAGGCTCGCCGCATCCCCAATTAGCAGCACCGCAGCAGCTTTCGCCTTGATTGTCTCAATCCAAGCGCGATCGTCCCCTTCTTTGGCGTCGCCGCCCGCAATTAAAATCGCCGGTGCGCTCACAGAAGCCAACCCGACTTGGGCTGCGTCATAATTAGTAGCTTTGCTGTCGTTGATGAAATCTATGCCTTCCCAAGTGCAGATGTGTTCGAGGCGGTGCGAAACTCCGGGGAATTTAGCGATCGCCCGGGCGATCGCACTTTTATCTATCCCCGCCAAATTAGCCGCAGCCACCGCCATTAACAAATTCTGCAAATTGTGTTCGCCCACCATCCGCAAAGAATCAGCAGGCAGAATTTTCTCGCTTTGAGCTATTACCCAACCGTTTTCGATGTAAGCTCCAAAAGTGCGATCGCCCAACAGTTCTTTTTCACCTTTGACACTCGTCCAACACGCATCCGGCCAAATGTCAACTCCTTGTTGGCGCAAACAAGGATCGTCGCCATTGATTACTTGCAATTCCGACTTTTTCAGCAAATGCGCTTTAATGTTGTAGTAATTTTCTAAAGTTTTGTGGCGGCTGAGGTGATCCGGCGTCAAAGTCGTCAAAACTCCGATTCGCGGCGCTACAAACGGCGAGGATTCTATCTGGTAGCTGCTGATTTCTGCAATTACCCAATCCGGTTGTTTTTCGGCTAAAGCTAATTCGCACGCAGCATAGCCAATATTGCCGCAAGCGGGAGCGTAAAGCCCGGCCTCTGCAAAAATAGCAGCAATTAAAGCAGTAGTAGTAGTTTTGCCGTTAGTGCCGGTAATTCCCACCCAAGGAGATTTGAGGTAACGCCACGCGAGAGCCATTTCTCCGATTGTTTCAATGCCTAACTCTCTGGCGCGCACTAATGCTGGACTGTCCCAGGGAACGCCCGGACTTACTACTATTAATTCTATAGATTCGGCTGGTTCAAAAGATTTACCTAACTCCACATGAATTCCTTCGTTAGCGAATTCCTGTTGCTGTTCGAGCAAATTGGGGGAAGATGAGCGATCGCTCAGCGTTACTTCCCATCCTTCGCGTTTTAGCAGTCTTGCGGCGGCAATTCCTGATTTTCCTAGTCCAATGATATGAGCTATCGGCATAAGCTGTGTGTGTGATGGAGCGAACTTCCCTGGTTTTATAAGTTTATATCTTAACCTTGAATTGGTTGTTGACTATTGGCCATTTAGCTTATTTTTTAAGAGAGCGATCGAACTCTGCTGAGACTCGCGCGGTATCGCAAAAATTATAATAGATTTACTCGTTTTATTGGTAAGCTTTAATGTTATTTTGATCGAGAGTTTTAAGAAGTAAGTTTCTCAAGTTGGTTTGCCTACAGGCCCGCCCGTTGCCTCCCAAGGCCCGCCAGGGGTTGAAAACCCCTGTCTAACAGCTAAAGTCAGTTAAAACTGACTGAAAAGTATGGTATGTCAGGGTTTTAGTCCTCTTAAGAGGACTTTCGCTTTGAGACGGGCGTTTCAACCCCCGGCGGACTGAAAAGTATGTTATGTCAGGGTTTCAGTCCTCTTAAGAGGACTTTCGCTTTGAGACGGGCGTTTCAACCCCCGGCGGACTGAAGCGGAGGTTTTCAATCCCAGGCGGACTCAAATCTTGTCAATTTTAACTTTTGACGATCGCCCCAAAGTCAGCCAACACCCGGGCGTGATTCCGCAGCAAACCCAGTAAATTCAGCCGATTCTGCTTAATTTCGGGGTCGGGGTCCATCACCAACACGCTTTCTGGCCCGTCGAAAAAGTTGCTGACAGTCGGAGCAATTTCAGTCAAACTATCTACTAACTGCTGGTAATTCCGAGTTTGTTTGGATAGCAGCGTTTGCGGCACTAACTGCACCACTGCATCGTAAAAAGCTTGTTCAGACGACTTTTGAAATAAATCTGGTTTCACCGCCGTTTTCGGTTCCAATTCTACTTTATCCAAATCGCCTTGAGCCGCCAAACGAGTTGAACGGTTGACTGTTTCGTAAATTAGATCCAAAGTCTGGTTATTGCGGATTTGTTGTAAGAAAAGCGCTCTTTCCCGTGCGTCCAACAAATCTCTCAATGCTCGTTCAGTATATTCTGGGTCGTTTTCGCCCAAAACGGCATTTACCAAATCGTAATCTACATTTTTTTCTTCTTGCAACAAAGTCCGAATTCTTTGCAAGAAAAACTCGTATAACTGATCCAGCAACTCCGTCGGTGTTTCCGGGCGCGCTGCGGTAAATTCGGCAACAACTTCTGCGAGCAACTGGTGCAAATTGATTGGCAACTGAGCCGCCCAAATAATGTTAATTATTGCATTAGCGGCGCGGCGCAAAGCGAAGGGGTCGGATGAACCAGTCGGCAACATTCCCAAGCCGAAGATGCTGACTAAAGTATCTAATTTGTCGGCTATTCCGACAACTTGACCAGTCTGAGTTTGCGGCAAAATGTCGCCCGCACCTTTGGGCAAATAATGTTCAAAAATTGCTGTGGCTACTTCTTCCGATTCGCCACTTGCTAAGGCGTATTTCTGCCCCATGATTCCTTGCATTTCGGGAAGTTCGTAAACCATTTGGGTTACGAGGTCGGCTTTACAAAGTAAGGCTGCTCTTGCTATATAAGCTTGTTCTTCGCCTGTTATTTGCAGTTGAGTGGCGGTGAGGCTGGCAATTTTGCACAGGCGATCGACTTTTGCGCGTACTGTCCCCAAATCTTCTTGGAAAGTAACTGTTGCCAACTTGGGCAAATAATCCTCTAGAGGCTTTACCAAGTCTGCTTTGTAGAAAAACTGACCGTCTGCCAATCTTGCCCGCACTACTCGCTCGTTACCTGCGGCAATAATCGCCGCTTTAGCCGGGTCGCCGTTGGAAATTGTAATGAAATAGGGCAGAAGTTCAGGATAATCAGGGCTTTTGAGAATAGGAAAATACCGCTGGTTTGTGACAATAATTGTAGTAATTACTTCCGGCGGCAATATCAAAAATTCGTCGTCAAATTTCCCGACAACTGCGTTCGGCCATTCTACTAAGTCGGTGACTTCTTCTAACAAATCTTCGGTAATGTCGGCGTAACCGCCTTGTTTTGTTGCTGCGGCTTCTACTTGTGCTTTAATTTGATTTTTGCGCTGGGATCGATCGACCTCCACGCAAGCAGCCCGCAGACACTCGACATAATCCTCGGCTTGGGGAATCGAGACTCCCCCCGTCTCCCCCTTCTGGGGTGTAGGGGGGGTGTATAACACCCGGTGTCCTTGGGAAATTCGATCGCTCTTGACCGTATCCGAACCGCTCACCAATGTAATTGGCAGTACAGTATCATCTAACAAAGCCACCATCCATCGAATCGGGCGCGGAAACTTCAAATCTCCGTCGGCCCACCGCATGAATCTTTTGCCTTCTAACTTATTAATCCACTGCGGCACGAGTTCTGCCAAAATATCCGCTGTCATCCGCCCCGGAATCTTTTTTAGCACAAAAACAAAATCGCCTTTATCGGTAGCGCGAACTTCCAAAGCCTCAATTTCTACGCCCTGCTTTTTCGCAAAACCTTCGGCTGCTTTCGTCGGTTTGCCATCTTTAAAAGCCGAACTTGCGGGCGGCCCTTTTACCTCTTCTTCTCTATCTAATTGCTGAACTGGCAGTCCTTTCACGAGAACGGCCAAACGCCTCGGAGTAGCGTATACATTAATAGAGTCATTTGTCAAGGATTCTTCGGCCAGCGTTGCAGGTACAAGTCGCTGCCACTGCTGGGCGCTGCCTGAGACAAAAGATGCGGGCAATTCTTCTGTACCGAGTTCTAATAAAAAGTTAGGCATATCGCACCGTAATGGAATTTTGTTTAGGGTAATTTAAGGTAATTTATCCGATCGCGCGTTGGCGAAGCCCTCGAAGAGGATCGTATATCTGAAAAATACTCAAAAATCCAGGATACCACGTAAAATCGGGGGTGAAAGACAATATTCTCGGCAGCCCATGACCTTGGCGGAAAGACTAGGACAAGATTGGAAGTCTCGACTCGAACAAGATTGCCCGCAGGAGAGTTCTAGCACTCGCGAGAGTGTTGTCCGCTGGCTGTTGGGAGACAAGCCCGAAAGATTTGACACTCTTAGCCCAACTCAATTGTCTGTCGCCTCTGGGGCGATCGACTTTTTATATCGAATTTTGCTTTCTCGCTATCTGGGAGTACCGCCAGAAAAAGCTTACCGCAACTTGATCGGGCGGCTCGGCGGCTTGGTTGTGCTCCGGCAAAAAATCCAAGCGTGGGTTTCCCTGAGTCGCGACAGACAGCGGAGTGCGGTGGAGGTACTGCAAGAAGTGATCCAGGAAATGCTCAATTCCGATCGCTACCTGCAGCAGCAAGTCGCCTGGATTGCCGAATGCACCTCAGACAGACGCCTGCGAAATGCTTTGCTGCTAGCGAGCACAGAAGAATACTGCTTGCGGCCGATCCGCAACCAGCCGCTGCTGGTGTACCGTTTTGTCAACTACCTGCGGCGTGCCCAGCGGGGCGGGTTGACGCAAGTGCCTGCGGGAGACTGGGTGCGGCTGGTGTCGGAACAGGTTCTACCCGACGATACAGACGAACCGCTCAGCCTGCTAGACGAACAGGCAATGTCCGAGTATCGAGAAAATCAAGCTTGGGAAGAGCAGCAAACTCAGCGGCAGATTGTCCAACAAGAATTTGAGAATTATTTAGCCGCTGAAGTCGATCCGCTGGCTTCCCGGTGGCTGCGGCTTTACCTGCAAGGCCGTTCCCAAGAGGCAATTGCCGAGGAGTTGAAGGTTCCGATCAAGCAAATTTACCGCTTGCGAGAAAAAGTTAGTTACCACGCGATTCGGGTTTTTGCGGTCAAACAAGCACCGGAATTAGTCGCCAACTGGCTGGAAACTTCGCTCCAAGAACACAGTTTGGGCTTGACTCCCGCTCAGTGGCAGCAATATTTACAAGACCTCACACCGGTGCAGCGGCACTTGCTAGAATCGTTGAAAGCAGGGAAAAGTGTAGAGACGATCGCCTCTGAATTAAAGTTGAAAACCAATCAAGTCATCGGCGAGTGGAGCAAACTCTATTTAGCAGCTCAATCCCTCCGCAACGAGTAGATTGGTAATGGGTGGCGGGCAATTGCTAATTGTTAATTGGCGGTAGAATTTTTCAGAATCCGCGCTACAAATCAATTCCCCAACAGCCGCAGAGTGCTGCGAGTTTCCCCGTGGAAAACCGCGCGATGCCCCTTGTATCAAATCAGGTTAGATCGATCGGAATGTTGTAGCGCTGCCGTGACGATCGCGTTCCGAGACGATCGCAGTCAGCTCTCTGAGTTAAGATACTAGCAGCACGATCGACTTTTGAGGATTTTTTAACCAATCCTAAATTCAGCGGTTGCCCGTAAATCATCCGTTGTGGTGCATCTCTAATACTTGTGCATTAAAGACATAATTCTATTGTTGCCAGCCACGGGCATCAATCTCGGGCGATCGGTGATAGTGGGTCTAGACTGCGCTAGTCATCATCTAGTTCTCAATCTTTTGGTAGAATTTGAGGCTGCAATACAGAAGGGAGAAAATTCTGGGACTAAAGATTTTTCTTTAATAAAAGCTTCCGGTTGTTAAGCCAATTCCTCCGTCAGGGAAGTTGCAGCGTTTAATTTTATCGCATCAGGTTGGTGCGTCGCGCTCGATCGCGCTTCCAACTACAAAGCAGCTAATGGTACATACATCTTCAACAGACTCGGCAGCTACAATGGACTCCGATCGAATATTTCACCTAATCGACACAGTTGTCCCCTTTGAAGCTTGCCTTTACTATCAAGTTTTGCCTTTATCTCTAGAAGGTAATCAGTTTAAATTGGGCGTAGTCGATGCCCAAGATGACTCCGCCTTGGACTACGTGCAGCGGATTTTAGCTTACATGAATTGCTCAGTCACAACAGAGCAAATTGCCTCGGAAACTCAGCGCTCGATGCTCTCAGCTTACTTGCTGCACGGGAGCCAGCTTCGAGAACCCAGCCAGACAACCGCCGAAGCAGCCCCAACACCCAAAAATCCCGCATCAGCAACTCCAGGCCCCAATGCAGAAACGCTGCTGTCTGTGCCAGAACCCTCGATGCCCGCTCCTGAGCCGTTTAAACCTGCTGGCGCTGAGGTTCCCCCGACACCGACACAGCTATCGGTTTTGAATGTCGAGGCCTTGCACTTGTCAAGCCAAGTGGAAGTTTTGGCAACTTTGCCCGCGCCCCAACTGCTGCAAGAATTGCTCGGTAGAGTGCTGCGAGAGGGTATCGGCCGCCTGTTTTTTGAGCGGCACCAGTCCCAAGGTCGCATTCTTTGGAGTCAAGATGGCGTTTTGAAATCGATGCTCGAAGGTATCGATATCGTCCTTTTCCAAGAGGTTATCGACGAGTTGAAGCGGCTGACAGATATGCCTGTTTCCCCGGTGGAACATCCCAAACAAGTCGAAGTTGAGCGGGTATATCAAAACACTCATTTGCTGTTGCGCTTGCGGATAATGACGGTGGGCGGCAAGGAAGAAGCCACCCTGCAAGTTTTGCGGGGGGCAGCTTTGAGGTTTTACCAGCAGCAGCAGTTGTCTACTTTGAGTCGGGACGCACTGCGGCTGGCCGAAGAATTGCAGCGGAAAGTGAATCAAATTCGCGATCGAACTCGGCTTTCTCCTGGGCATTTAGAGGGGTTGCCCGCTTTGGAACAGGTGATTAGAAATGTTGACGACCAAATTGAAGCTTTGCTGCACGGACACAATCCCGATCAGCCTTAATCAGCCATAGATGACTGTTTTGAATTTTTTTTAACTCATATCATGTCCGGTCAAATAATAATAATTATGTTTGTAGTGAGGACTAAAGTCCAAGCGAGTTTTATGATAACTCAAGTCTTCACTACAAACCACTTTGATGGCAGTTCGGCGAGGTGACAGAATATTATACCAGTTCCCAAAAAGAATGCAATTGTAGGCCCGTGTTCTAAACCCTGGTAGTCATCAGTCATTCCCAATCTAAAATTTAAAATCTAAAATGGTATTAGCCGTGCTCGAAAACATCCTTGTACTGCAATAAATCCAAACTCACAAAAACGGGCAAACACTGAAAACATTGCTGTGCAATTTCCCAGCGTTCTTCTCGCTGCAACATAGCAGTCAACTTTTGTTTAGCGCTCAGCAAATAGCGGACATCGTTAGCAGCGTAGCTGAGTTGGTCGTCTGAAAGATGCTGGGAATTTCCCCAGTCAGAACTTTGAGAAGTTTTGTTGAGTTCTACGTTTTCCAATTCTTGGATTAAATCTTTAAGTCCGTGTTTGTTGGTGTAAGTTCTCGCAAGTTTGCTCGCTATTTTTGTGCAGAAAACAGGTGCAATGTCAATACTTAAATTGTAACGCATGGTTGCCAGATCGAAGCGCGCAAAGTGAAATACCTTCTCAATATTTTCGGCTTCCATTAACTTCTTTAAATTCGGTGCTGCTGTCTGGTCTTTGGCAATCCGCACCACTGCAACTTTACCTTGCGGATCGCACAACTGAACCAAACACAAGCGATCGCGCCACGGTAGCAAGCCCATTGTTTCCGTATCAACCGCGATCGCCGGCGCAGTCAAATAATAAGATAAGAGAGAATCGGGAATATCACCATCGCACACTTGAAAATCTGCAAATTCCATTATGGGTAACTGTTGACTGTTGACTGTTCACTGTTCACTGTTGACTGCCTTCTTCCCTCTTTCTTCTTCCTTCTTCCTTCAAATTACCAACTGCGAACAAAAAGCTGAGTAAAATAATACTCGCCTTTGGCATTTTTTGCAACCCCAATACCAGTCACATTAAACTGACCTTCCATATTTTTGCGGTGGCCGTCACTTTTAATCCAACCCTCAACAGCTTTGCGTACCGGGTCGCTGTAGCCCAAATTATAAGCAAGATTTTCAGCTACACTTTTATAAGGAATCGTAATTGCTTCCGCCCGCCCTTCAAATCCATCGTGGCTGAAACTGACTTTACCGTTAGCCATATTTTCGCTGTGAATTCTTGCTATCTGACTGATTCGCGGATCGATACTCAACGGCGGTAACTTTTTAGATGCTCGGTATTGATTTATCTGTTGGTTAACCGCTTTTTCTAAGTTAGTAATAGAGCTCGAAGCAACATTAGTATTCATGGAAGTTTGCGGCTGCGCTCGCGAAATAATGAACGTGCCACACTTTGGCAGCATGATGGTCAACAATCCCACGCACGTCAAAATTAAACCTTTGGACATAAAATCAAACGAAAAATAAACTTAATTCTTACCATTAGTGTCAACTTAATGCCAAAAGTAGTATGAGTATACCGTCTGACGATGAGCCTCTCCATCCCCCTAAATCTCCCTTAAGAGCGCTTCCAGTCCCCCCCTTATTAAGGGGGACTTGGGGGGATCTAGACTTCGATACAAACGAGAGAGACAAAGGATTTTAGTCTTAAGTTGACACCAATTAATTGTTACTAATTCCTACAGAGCGATCGCCCACAATTCCGCCCAACTAGATATTCAGAACCTTCGCTACAGTGTTCACGTCTTTGTCGCCGCGTCCCGAACAGTTAAGCACAATGCGCGGATTGCCTGTTAGCTGGGGGCACAGAGTCTCTAAATAGGCGATCGCATGAGAAGTTTCCAAAGCCGGAATAATCCCCTCCAACTGCGAAAGTCGCTGAAATGCTTCCAGCGCTTCTGCATCAGTTACGCTATAATATTCAGCTCTGCCGGCATCCTTCAAATAACTGTGTTCCGGCCCCACACCCGGATAATCCAAACCCGCACTAATCGAATGCGGCTCGATTACTTGACCTTCATTATCTTGCAGCAAATAACTCATCGCCCCGTGCAGAACTCCCACACTTCCCTTAGTCAAAGTAGCAGCGTGTTTATCAGTTTCCACACCTTCACCGGCCGCTTCAATACCGATCAATCTGACAGTTTCTTCCCCGACAAACTCATGGAAAAGACCCATTGCATTAGAACCGCCGCCGACGCAAGCTAATAAAATATCGGGCAAACCGCCCCACTTTTCCTGACACTGAGCCCGGGTTTCTTGACCGATTATCGCATGGAAATCGCGTACCATCATCGGGTAAGGATGCGGGCCCGCTACGGAACCGAGAATGTAATGAGTTGTTTCGACATTTGTCACCCAGTCGCGAATCGCTTCCGAAGTCGCATCTTTCAGCGTTCCCGTACCCGCAGCCACCGGCCGCACTTCTGCTCCCATCAAGCGCATTCTAAAGACATTTAAAGCCTGTCTTTCCATGTCGTGAACGCCCATGTAGACAACGCATTCTATACCGAAACGAGCGCAAACTGTGGCAGTAGCAACGCCGTGTTGACCGGCACCAGTTTCAGCAATTACGCGCTTTTTGCCCATACGTTTTGCGAGCAATGCTTGAGCTAAAGCGTTGTTAATTTTGTGAGCTCCGGTGTGGTTTAAATCTTCGCGTTTGAGGTAAATTTGCGGGCCAGTTCCGTCTGCTTTAGCATAATGCTCGGTGAGGCGTTCGGCAAAATACAAAGGGCTGGGGCGGCCGACATAATCCTTGAGCAATTGTTGGAGTTGCTGTTGAAATTCCGGTTCGCTGCTGTATTTGTGGAAAGCGGCTTCTAGCTCGAACAAAGCCGGCATCAGGGTTTCGGGGACGTATTTGCCGCCGAATTGGCCGAATCGGCCTAGGGAGTCGGGGCGTTGGGCGCTGGTTTCGGTGGTGAGATGCAGGGGGGTGACTGTCATTTGATTTTAGATTTTAGATTTTAGATTTTTTAGATTCACGGGTAAGCTAGAGGCTTGGTGTCGATCGTAGCAAATCGGTTGTGGACTGGAGCCGATCGAACAAATTTCATTATAATTCCTTGAACGCTTGACGGGCTAATACAATAAGTAGAAGATAGAGCGCATTCCGAGCGATCGCAACCATACCCCAATCCGCTAAAACTAGAAATACCAGTAAAAAAGTTCAAGCATCTTAACCTATGGCAGCATCCAAACGCAAAGATTCTGACAGCAAAACAACCGAAGGGAAACGAATAGTTTACTCTGAATTTGGCAACGTTGACAACTCGGCAGCCCTCCAACGGGGAGTGGCAGAAGTTCCCCCCAATCAACAAAACCTCAAAATCGAAGCATCCCGAAAAGGACGCGGCGGCAAAACAGTTACAGTCATCAGCGGCTTTCAGGAAAAACCCGAAACATTAGCAACTTTAGCCAAGCAGCTAAAAGCCCAATGCGGTACTGGCGGCACAGTCAAAGATAATGAAATCGAAATTCAAGGCGAACACAAGCAAAAGCTGCTAGAAATTATTACAAAGTTAGGCTACAAAGCTAAAATTAGTGGAGGGTAAATTAGTCAATAGTCATCAGTGTATGGGCGGGACGAGTTTATGATATACTTAGTTTAAAACATAGATGGTTGGTAAAACCCGCCCCTACATCGCGCCAATTATACGATCGCGAATCAACCAGAAATGATATTACCAATTACCGCCAATTTTTAATGTACACTCGACCTTTAGCTCGTTTAATCGAACAATTGCAGCGCTTGCCAGGAGTCGGTCCAAAAACAGCCCAGCGGCTCGCTTTACATATTTTGAAGCGACCGGAAGAAGAAGTGCAAGCCCTAGCTAAATCTTTGATTGATGCCAAACAGCAAGTAGGTTTCTGTCAAGTATGCTTTCACTTATCTGCTGACCCTGTTTGCGAAATTTGCCGCAATACAAACCGCGACAGTCATACCCTTTGTGTAGTATCAGAATCCCGCGACGTAATCGCTTTAGAAAAAACGCGGGAATATATGGGTAAATATCACGTTGTTGGCGGCGTTATATCGCCTATGGATGGAATTGGTCCGGAACAATTGAACATTCAACCATTAGTCCGGCGGGTCAGTCAGCAAAAGATTAAGGAAGTAATTATTGCTATTAGTCCCAGCGTGGAAGGCGAAACTACTACTCTTTATATCGGTCACTTATTAAAACCTTTTACCCTAGTGACGCGCATAGCTTTTGGTTTGCCGATGGGGGGAGATTTGGAATATGCCGATGAGGTTACATTGGCTCGCGCTTTGGAAGGAAGGAGAGAGTTGGATTAGTTAAAAACGGGTGATGGCTGATTTAAAAGTAAGAGAAACGAAGTGCTTCGAGGTGCGTTAGCGAAGTGGCACGTTAGCGCTATTGTCACGAAGGAAGAGAAGATAGGAGGAAGAGTTCAGAATTGATGCCACGAGTCCTATATCCCAAGCTTCTGTGATTGCTTCGCTGAGGCTCGCAATCACAAATTTGTAATATATGAAACCCGCGTCGGCGGGTTTTGTCTGTGTAGCGACAGGTTTCCATCTGTCGGGTATTTGGTATTTGGTGTTGGGTTTCATTGTTCCCTGTCGTCACTGCCGCGAAAGGGTAAACTGGACAAAGTTACCGAGAGTAAAAAATCATGACCCAATTCGATCGACCTTTCACCTACCCCACAACCCGCAAAATCGACCAAACAGACGACTACCACGGCGTCAAAGTATCCGACCCCTACAGGTGGCTGGAAAATCCCGACTCTGAGGAAACCCAAGCTTGGGTGGAAGCCCAAAACGCAGTCACTTTTGGCTACCTCAACGAAATTCCGGCGCGGGAAAAAATCAAACAGCGCCTGACTCAACTTTGGGATTACGAGAAATACGGCATACCTTTCAAAGAAGGATCTCGCTATTTCTACTACAAGAATGACGGCCTGCAAAATCAATCCGTACTCTACACTTTAACATCCCTCGACGGCGAACCCAAAGTATTAATTGACCCCAACACTCTCTCAGAAGACGGAACTGTTGCTTTGGGTGGGATAGCTATCAGCGAAGACGGCAAATACATGGCTTACGGTTTGTCAACTTCCGGTTCCGACTGGCAAGAATGGAAAGTCCGAGATGTGGCAACGGGCGAAGATCTATCAGACCATTTAAAGTGGATTAAATTCTCAGGAGCATCCTGGACTCACGACGGCAAAGGCTTTTTTTACAGTCGCTACGACGAACCCAACGAAAAAAGCAAGCACGAAGATGTTAACTATTACCAAAAACTGTTTTACCACCAAATCGGCACGCCCCAATCTGAAGATGTATTAATTTACGAGCGACCCGACCAAAAAGAGTGGGGATTTAGTGGCGGCGTCACCGAAGATGGCCAATACTTGATTATCTCAGTTTGGCAAGGAACTGAAACCAAAAACTTGATTTTCTACAAGGATTTAACTGCACCGGAATCAACCGTTGTAGAACTGATTAGCGAATTCGAGGCTGAGTACAGTTTTATCGACAATGAGGGCTCTATTTTCTGGTTTCAAACCGACTTGAATGCACCGTTGGGCCGCGTAATTGCGATCGACACCAACAACCCACCTCCCTCATCCCTCGCTTGTGACGAAACCCCTCCGTCGCCCAGGGAGGGGGGGTTTACAGAAATTATCCCCGAAGCAGCAGAAACTCTCGAAGGCATAGGTCTCCTGAACAATCAATTTGTCGCTTCCTACTTGAAAGACGCCTACACCCAGATTAAAATTTTCAACTTAGACGGCTCTTTCGTGCGAGAAGTTGCCTTGCCCGGAATCGGTTCAGCCGGAGGATTCGGGGGCAAGCGGCACGACACCGAAACTTTTTACGCTTACACCAGTTTTACTACACCAAACACTATTTACCGCTACAATATGGTGACAGGTGAAAGTACAATTTATCGGCAGCCAAAAGTCGATTTTAATCCAGACGATTACGAGACAAAACAAGTATTTTACCCGAGCAAAGACGGTACGCAAGTACCCATGTTTATTACCCACAAGAAAGGCTTGCAGTTGGATGGCAATAACCCCACCTACCTTTACGGCTACGGTGGTTTTGGCATCTCGCTAACTCCGAGTTTTTCTGTTAGCAATGTCGTGTGGCTGGAGATGGGTGGAGTTTATGCGATCGCCTGTTTGCGGGGAGGCGGCGAGTACGGCGAATCCTGGCACCAAGCAGGCACAAAGTTGAATAAGCAGAACGTGTTTGATGACTTTATCAGCGCCGCTGAATGGTTGATAGAAAACAAGTACACCAAACCTGCAAAATTGGCGATCGCAGGCGGTAGCAACGGCGGTTTATTAGTAGGGGCTTGCATGACTCAGCGGCCGGAATTGTTCGGTGCAGCACTGCCGGCAGTCGGCGTCATGGATATGTTGCGCTTTCACAAGTTTACCATTGGTTGGGCTTGGACTTCTGAATACGGTTCGCCGGAAAATCCCGAAGAATTTTCCACAATTCACGGCTATTCTCCGTTGCACAACCTCCAACCGGGAACGGCTTATCCGGCGACTATGATTACAACTGCCGATCACGACGATCGAGTAGTTCCGGCCCACAGTTTCAAGTTTGCTTCTGCCTTGCAAGAAACCCACGCGGGAGAAAAACCCGTGTTAATTCGCATTGAAACTAAAGCGGGACACGGTGCAGGCAAACCCACTGCGAAAATCATTGAAGAATTGGCAGATGAATGGGCTTTTTTAGTGCGGGAACTGGATATTAACTAAGGTTTAAAAAGTGCGGAATTGGGGGTGCCTGAGTCCGAGAAAGTGCGATCGCGCCACCCTCAATTTTTCCGCCTCTCCCCTAGGGTACGCACGCACCACACAGCACCTCACCGTAGTATTTGAAAGAATTTTTCGGGCAAATCTCGCGTTCCATTCTCAAATCCTGCGATCGCTTCACTGCCTTTGGCTGCAGACACCCGAAAATTTAAATCATACATTAGTGCAACTTGTCAACTCCTAGGTGGTGTTAACTTGCCTTACGCTATGTTAATTTTTGTATGTTTTATTGGTCGTTATGAGATTTTGTTGATATCGTTTCACGATAAGTAAAATTGGTAGCGATGTCAATGGCCAACAGTAGTAAATCGAATCGAAACTTAAAAATTTTCCTATTCTCGGAAACCAATTTTTTTAGTTGACTTTAAGTTGGCTTACGGTGAAGATTCAACAAAAAATCCTACCTACAACCGTACTGAGAACCCTCGCGTTACCGGAATCATTGCCTTTTTTTCAGCAAGGCGTCAATAATTGGCGATCGCAATCTCCAAGTTCTGGCATAGCCCCTTCTCAAACAAAAAGACTTAACTAGCGCAGTCAAAGCCCGAAAACGCTTGCCTAGGAGTGGGGGTGATTTTTCGCCCTAGCTACGCGCGATCGCCCGCTGCAGTCCCCATCCCATTCTTTCCTAAAATCTCAACCAAAAAAATACGTAAGTAATAAAATTTTTTAGCAAAAAATTTTATTAAAATTTTATATTTTGGTGTTTATGGAATTTTCTAAAAGTGGGTAGGCTAAAACAAATAACTAAATCAGGGAATAATGAAAATGCTCTCCAATCTGCCGAATTTTACAGCCGTAAAAATACCTAAATCTACGAATATTGCCACTAAGAACAACTTTTTTTTAAAAAAAGCAAGCTCTACAGCAGAACCGGACACGAAAAAATCTCTAGTGATTGTTGACTCCCGAGTAGAAAACTACCATCAATTGATCGGTGGTATTAAAGCAGGAACGGAAGTATTTGTACTCAATCCTACTAGGGAGGCGATCGAGCAAATCACCGAAATTCTGGGTCAGCGCAGCAGCATCACCAGCCTGCACATAGTTTCTCACGGCAGAGAAGCAGCAGTAGAAATCGGCTCAACAGAACTTAATATTGATAATCTAGAAACCTACAGCAACCAATTGCAGCAGTGGGGAAAAGCCCTTAACGAATCCGGCAGCATTCTGCTTTACGGGTGTAACATAGCGGCAGGCGAATCCGGCATTAAATTCATACAAAAACTCAGTGAAATAACAGGAGCAAATATTGCCGCTTCCAATAACCTAACAGGGAGTGCAGCATTAGGTGGCGACTGGGAATTAGAAATTACTACAGCACAAATAAATACCGAAATAGCCTTTGAAAAAGAAGTCCTAGAAGGCTACACATCAGTTCTGGCTACATTAGCGGCTGAAGAATTTAAAAATTCAACAGTAATCGGGCCTTGGATATATGGAATTTTTGGCGCATCCGCTCCACCAGGCTTAACGGCAGGTAGTACACAAAACCTCAGCGGCGTTATTCCCGCTTTAGGGACTGGCGATCCACCCGGAAGCGGTACTTTGAGATTAACATCAAATAACTTTGACGAAGCAGCTTTTGTTATCTACAACAACCCCATCTCCGCCACTGAGGGTCTGAGAGTTACCTTTGATTTCTTTGCCTATAACAGAGGTACTGTCGTCGATCAGCAGAATAACCTCTTTGGTGCGGATGGCATTAGTTTTTTCCTCATTGACGGAACAGCTACGCCAACACAAGCGGGAGGCTTTGGCGGCTCTCTCGGCTATGCTCAGAATAATAGGGGTGGAATCGTACCGGGTATTGTAGGAGGTTATTTAGGTGTCGGATTAGACGAGTTTGGCAATTATTCTGCTAGTCAAACAGGAGTGGGAGGGCGTGTAAATACAAATCCGGCTGCGCCGGGAGGGCCGCTACCTGATGCAGTAGGACTTAGAGGCAGCGAAAGCACATCTTATAATTTTTTAACTAGCAGAGTCGTTCCCGGTGGCATAGATAATCAAGGTACAAGCATTCGCGCTGAGGCTAAAAGAACCGTTCAAGTTACATTATTTCCCGCGAATTCACAAACATTTCCTAACCGTCTGACTGTTGCCTTCGACTTGGACGATAGTGGCACATTTGATGCGGGCGAAACACTGCTCGACATACCAAATTTGGCAACCGTAAACGGAGCAGTGCCACCTACTTTTAAATTTGGCTTTGCTGCTTCGACAGGGGGAAACACAAACATTCACGAAGTTAACAATGTCATCGTCGAAAGTATAAATCCACCTACACTCGTAGCCGACGTTTCTATTGTTAAAAAAGGCCCGATCTATGCCATACCCAATAGCACCATTACCTATACGATTACCTCCACAAATAACGGGCCAAACAGCGCCGAAAGCGTCCTCATTCAAGATCCGCTCCCAGAGGGCTTAAGTTTTGTCGGCGCCTCCGACCTCGCCACATACAACACCGTAACGAGGATGATCATCTGGCCGACGATTCCGACTCTGGCTAACGGTGCTAGCGTCACCCGCACCATCACCGCCACAGTTCCCGCAACCGTCGGCGCTGCCTTAACCAACACTGCCTATAGCACCTCCAGCACTTTCGACCCAAATCTAGCTAACAACAATAGTTCCCAACCCATCTCTCAAGTCTCAACTACAATTGTTGCTGCTCTTGCCGACCTAGTTACCACCAAAACCGGGGATACGGCAGCAGCACCGGGTGAAATAGTTACTTACACAATTTCCACAGTCAACAACGGCCCCAGCACAGCCGAAAACATCACCATTACCGACACCATCGTTCCCGGTTTAACAGGAGTCAACGGCGGTGTCTACGATTCTGTGACAGGCATTGTCACCTTCGCGCCCGTTCCCAGCTTAGCCAGCGGTGTCAGCGTCAACAACACAGTCAGCTTCATCGCACCTGCATCAGGCAGCGTCAGCAACACCGCCAGAAGTACCTCACCCACGGCTGACCCCACTCCCGCCAACAACGAATCTACAGTCACCACAACTCTGACACCTAGTGCCGACCTAGTTACCACCAAAACCGGGACTACGGCAGCAGCACCGGGTGAAATAGTTACTTACACAATTTCCACAGTCAACAACGGCCCCAGCACAGCCGAAAACA
>NZ_JAUBUI010000064.1:35445-36308 GCF_036705385.1 Microcoleus sp. B3-A4
ACCGCCAGAAGTACCTCACCCACGGCTGACCCCACTCCCGCCAACAACGAATCTACAGTCACCACAACTCTGACACCAACACCGACTACAACTCCAACTCCAACTCCAACACCGACACCAACTACAACTCCAACTCCAACACCGACACCAACTACAACTCCAACACCGACTACAACTCCAACTCCAACACCGACACCAACTACAACTCCAACACCGACACCAACTACAACTCCAACACCGACTACAACTCCAACACCGACTACAACTCCGACTACAACTCCAACTCCAACACCGACACCAACTCCAACTCCAACTCCAACACCGACACCAACTACAACTCCAACCCCAACACCGACACCAACTACAACTCCAACTCCAACACCGACTACAACTCCAACTCCAACACCGACTACAACTCCAACTCCAACTGGCAACCAACCGCCATTAGCCAACAATGCCAACTCCAGCCTCGGGCCCAACAGCAGCCAGTTAGTCACAGGATTGGGAGGCAGCGACCCCGACGGGTCGATCGCCTCTTACACCATCAACACCCTGCCCTCACCAGACCAAGCCGTCCTGTTTTTAGGAGATCCAGCCAACGGTGGTGTACCAGTGACACCCGGTCAAGTCCTGACGCCTCAACAGTTACAGCAACTATTTTTTCAAGCCACAGGCAACTTTACAGGAGCCAATTTCACCTACAGCGCCACAGACAACAGTGGCGCCTCCAGTCCCGCTGTCGCTACTGTTGCGGCCATACTTCCAACTGACAACCAGCCGCCAGTTGCCAACAATGCCAACTCCAGCCTCGGGCCCAACAGCAGCCAGTTAGTCACAGGATTGGGAGGCAGCGACCCCGACGG
>NZ_JAUBUI010000065.1:0-35324 GCF_036705385.1 Microcoleus sp. B3-A4
GTGTTTTGACATTTTACATAATTCTTGCATAGGACTGTTGCAAGTATTTATACTCATTGCATAATTGAGATGCTCCCAAAAAAACTAACCGAGGGCAGTAACTAAATACAGGATTTATCCAGGCCCAGTATAAAGTAGGGCTGCATAAATCCTGTATAGGTGCAAATAAACCAACTACCGGGTTTAGGCGGTTGAGTGCAGCAATAAACTGTCTGCGAGTCAATACCCAGGCTTGAGCGGCCCCTACAAGATATTATTATTTTTTCCGGCCGATCGACTTAATTGATTTTTTATCAATTACCAATTAATTTTGACAATTGGGGGCGTGATGTTGTAGATGCCGAGGCCGGATTGTATTAATAATTCGATTGTTTGATTAATAATTTTCATAAATAGTCTTTCATGCCCAGCCATGTTCAATAATTATAATTACGTTGGTTGGGATGACTTCATTACTCAAACTCCTAAAATGCCGATCGCGCACAACAATTTTACTAATTTTACCATAAGCGTTCCACCCAACAGGGTCTCAATTGAGCGTCAAAACTGTGAATCACCACTTTTTCTGTAAGTGCCGCACAAAACTAGAATTCGAGAATCAAAAAAAATCATACGGCAAGAGCGATCGCAAGTTTTTAGAACACCCAAGAAACTTCCGGCGCTACATCCGCTGCAGGCATCGTGGGTTCCTTCTAAATGGGTCGGTGGTTTCTGCACTTGCAGCGGTGCATAAATCAATCAAATTTTTAAATGCTGTTAATATATCGCCGACAGTTCGTTGACTATCTTGACTCTTCCCTTAATCACAGAACGCAGCAGGCGGTTGATTGAATGTCTGTATTCCTCGTCGAGAGAGTCGTCCAAAACAGCGGCCATCAAGCCGTAGCGATCGGCTAAAGTCAAACAACCCGTCTCCGCAACAGAGGCAACCATTTCCGAAATCGCGCCGGGGATAAGTTGAACTACAAACATGAGATGTTCCCTGAATTCGATTCTTATATCATCTCTCGTTCTCCGAAAATTAATAGTGACGCTGGCCTAACACACAAAGTGATGTTTTGAGGCAAACTGTGTGACAGCGACCGTTGTAATTGTGTGACGATCTCGTTTTAAGTCTGCGATCGCACTCACAACCTTAATCTTAGATATTCCAATTTCCCCCTCTTGCGTCCTAAATCTAAAGATTTAGAGAGATTTTTCGGTTTTAGGGGTGTCTTTACCCATTACCGATGTATAAAACGCATGAGCTCTATGCGAAATATTCATAAAACTCAATCTTTTGTAAAAATAGCTACGAATATTTACAATCGTGGGCTTTACATTAGCTCATAACAAAGGTGCATCGAAACGCAGCGATCGACCGAATCATCGGTAGCAACTATAACCATAAATAGTTTGGCGACGTTCGAGCCAGCGCCCAGTCAAGCTCAAATGTACAGAAGACCAACCATGCTTAAAAGAAATTCGATCTAGTAACTAAATATACAGTTTTAAATTCATACAGTCACTAAGGTTAGCAGGAAACACACACTTTATGCTCCAAGTCAATACCTCCCCACAAGCCAGCAGCGAGGGTAAACCGATGACCCAAACAATAGAACCCAAAGCCCAAGCGAGCCTGAACAAGTTTGAAAAACTCAAAGCCGAAAAAGATGGCTTAGCATTAAAAGGCGAACTCGACCACTTCGCCGCAATCGGCTGGGAAGCAATGGACGAAACAGATCGCGAGCACCGCCTCAAATGGCTCGGCATTTTCTTTCGGCCAGTAACTCCCGGCAAATTCATGATGCGGCTGCGCTTGCCCAACGGCATCATTACTAGCAATCAAACCAGAACGCTAGCAGAAATCGTCCAACGCTACGGCGACGACGGCAGCGCCGACATCACCACCAGACAAAACCTGCAATTGCGCGGAATTCGCATCGAAGACGTACCCGACATCTTCCGCCGCCTCAAAGAAGCGGGCATGACCAGCATCCAGTCTGGCATGGACAACGTACGCAACATCACGGGTTCCCCAGTCGCGGGCTTGGACGCCGACGAACTGATAGATACGCGGGAACTGGCGAACCAAGTCCAAGACCTGATTACGAACAGCGGCGAAGGCAACCCCGCGTTTTCAAATTTGCCGAGAAAGTTTAATATTGCGATCGCAGGCTGCCGCGACAACTCAGTCCACGCAGAAATCAACGACATCGCCTTCGTACCCGCTTACAAAGATGGCAACATCGGCTTTAACGTTTTAGTCGGCGGCTTCTTCTCCGCCAAACGCTGCGAAGCTGCAATTCCTCTCAACGCATGGGCAAGTCCCAGCGACGTTGTAGATTTGTGCAAAGCAATTTTAACTGTGTTTCGCGATCGAGGCCCGAGAGCAAACCGCCAAAAATCGCGGCTGATGTGGCTGATTGACGAACTCGGAATCGAACAATTCCGAGCCGAAGTCGAACAAGAATTAGGTCGCCCTTTGCCCGCCGCCGCCCTCAAAGATGAAATCACCTGGGACAAACGCGACCACATCGGCATCTACCCCCAAAAACAATCAGGGCTCAACTATGTAGGGCTGCACGTTCCAGTCGGACGGCTGCAGGCATCGGATTTGTTCGATTTGGCCAGAATCGCGGAGGTTTACGGAAGCGGCGAACTCAGGCTCACTGTGGAAGAAAACGTGATTATTCCCAACGTTCCCGAGTCGCGGATTGAATCGCTGGTCAAAGAACCGCTGTTGCAGCATTTTTCTATCGAGCCCGCACCGCTGATGCGAGCCTTGGTTTCCTGCACCGGCGCCAAGTTTTGCAACTTCGGCCTCATCGAAACCAAAAGCCGCGCCGTGGCAATGATTGAGGAACTCGATGTCGAACTGTCACTTCCCAAACCAATCAGAATTCACTGGACAGGTTGCCCCAATTCCTGCGGTCAACCCCAAGTAGCAGACATTGGTTTGATGGGAACAAAAGTTCGCAAGAACGGCAAAACCCTCGAAGGTGTAGACATTTACATGGGAGGCACAGTTGGCAAAGACGCTCATTTGGGTGCTTGCGTCCAAAAAGGCATCGCTTGTGAAGACCTCAAACCGCTGCTGCATCAACTGTTAGTCGAGCAGTTTGGGGCAGTTCCCAAAGAGATTACAGGGGATGTAGCTGTGCTGCAGCGACAACTGCAATTGACGGTTGAGGAGGGCGAAGCGGCAGCCCAGGCACCCAAACCTCAGACATCTACTGTCATTTTCGCTCGATCGGGCAAAGAAGTTGCTTGCAGCGAAGATGAGTACATTCTCGACGTTGCCGAACGGGCAGGGGTCGAACTTGACAGCGATTGCCGAAAAGGAGTTTGTGGCACTTGCAAGCAGAAACTTGTAGAAGGTAATATTGCCGCCTACGACAGCCACCCCGAAGCGGCCGCCGGCTTAGAACCAGGGTTCATTTTAACTTGCAGCGCGCGGGCGATCGGCAGAGTGACGATCGACGCCTAATCTCATAATGTGAGATGCGATGCGAAGGTCGCGAATCAATCTTACATCTCACATTTCCACCATCTCAAAGTACAACAACAATTCAAGACAAATGAGCAACCTTTCCAGAAGAAAATTCATCATCACCGCCGGAGCAACAGCAGCCGGTACCCTCCTAGCTCACGGTTGCAGTTCCGGTCCCACCACATCTAGCGCAACTCCCAGCGGCGCCACACCCAGCGGCGCCCCAGCAGTCAACATCAACCCTGCCGACGCCCCAGAAGTTACCGCAGCCAAACTCGGATTCATCGCCCTCACCGACGCAGCACCGTTAATCATTGCCCAAGAAAAAGGGCTATTTGCCAAGTACGGCATGAAAGACGTACAAGTTACCAAACAAGCCTCTTGGCCAGTTACTCGCGACAACTTAGAACTCGGTTCCGACAAAGGTGGCATTGACGGGGCTCACATTTTATCCCCGATGCCTTACCACATGACATTAGGCACTATTACCAAAGGCAATCAGCCAGTGCCGATGAACCTTGTGGCGCGGTTAAATACTAACGGTCAGGCAATTTCGCTCAGCAAAAAATACCTAGATTTAAAAGTAGGTACAGACAGCGCACCCCTGAAAGCAGCTTTTGGCCAAAACCTTCCTGTTGCTATAACTTTTCCCGGTGGCACCCACGACTTGTGGATGCGCTACTGGCTAGCAGCCGGCGGTATTAATCCAGATACAGATGTTTCCGTGATTCCCATACCGCCGCCCCAAATGGTAGCGAACATGAAATCTGGCAGCATGGAAGCCTTTTGCGTCGGCGAACCTTGGAATGCTCAGCTAGTTACTCAAAAGGTAGGATACACCGCCTTAGTAACCGGAGAACTTTGGAAAGACCACCCAGAAAAAGCTTTAGCTTTAAGAGGAGATTGGGTTGAAAAAAACCCCAAAGCTGCTAAAGCAATTACAATGGCCGTACTGGAAGCCCAGCAGTGGTGCGACAAGGCAGAAAATCACGATGAGATGTGCCAAATAATCTCTCAAGATAAGTGGTTAAAAGTTCCAGTTGCAGATATTATCGGTCGCTCTAAAGGTCAAATTGACTACGGGACTGGCCGCATTGAAGCTGCCAGCCCAGTGGCTATGAAATTCTGGGCGGATAATGCTTCTTATCCCTACAAGAGTCACGATGCTTGGTTCTTAGCTGAAAATATTCGCTGGGGTTATATCCCGGCAACTACCGACATCAAAGCCACGGTTGATAAAGTTAACCGCGAAGATATTTGGAAAGCAGCAGCGACAGCACTTGGCGTTCCCGCAGCCCAAATTCCTGCTACGAGTTCTCGCGGTGTCGAAACCTTCTTTGACGGCGTGAAGTTTGACCCAGAAAAACCCGAAGAATATCTGAAGGGTCTGGCAATCAAAAAAGCATAATTAGTTTGTTGACTGTTGACAGTTGACAGTTGACAGTTGACACACCCCTAAAAGTTATGGGGTTGGGCGGAGTGAAACTGAGGGTTAGTTCCAGGGGCAAAACCTGCTGAACTCTGTTGAAAGTATCTACAAATAATCGATTATTCACAATACTGCAAAAAGAAAAATGGCAACAAACCTCGCTGTTACTAAAAGCAAAAATCCAGTAAATTTCGTTCTGGATCAGGTTCAAAAAAACCGCCGGAAAATCATCCGTCCGCTGGTAGCAATTACAGTTCTGCTCATAATCTGGCAAATCCTCTGCAACAGTCCAGAGTCGAGCTTGCCGGGGCCAATCAAAGCTGTCCAAGAAAGCTGGGAGCTGATTATCAATCCCTTCTACGACAAGGGCGGTACAGACAAAGGCTTGTTCTGGCAAATTTTGGCTAGCTTGCAGCGGGTGGCGATCGGCTTTACTTTGGCAGCAGTTCTCGGCATCAGTTTGGGAATCCTCATCGGCACAAACTCCTTAATGTTCGATGCTTTAGACCCGCTGTTTCAAGTATTCAGAACTATCCCGCCCCTGGCTTGGCTGCCGATCGCCCTGGCTGTATTTCAACAGTTTAATCCCTTTGAAGGCATGGGGATGAAAGCTAACGAAGTTTCAGCTCTTTTCGTAATCTTAATTACAGCAATTTGGCCGATTCTAATTAACACCACAGTAGGCGTTCAACAAATCCCCCAAGACTACAGAAACGTCGCCCGCGTCTTGCGCCTCCCCAACCAAAAATACTTCTGGAAAATCCTGCTTCCCTCTTCTGTTCCTTACATCTTCACTGGCTTGAGAATTGGGATCGGTTTGTCTTGGCTGGCGATCGTAGCTGCCGAAATGTTAGTCGGCGGCGTCGGCATCGGCTTCTTCATCTGGGACTCTTACAACAGTTCTCGACTCAGTGCAGTGATTCTAGCAGTGCTTTATGTAGGAATCGTCGGTTTAATTTTAGACAGAATCGTTGGTTTCATCGCTTCCAAAGTAGTTCCGGAAGAACAGAAATAGAATTTGGGCATCGGGCATCGGGCATCGGGCATCGGGCATGGCGAATGGGGAATGGGGAATGGTTGCCCCCTATAAACTGCTAGAAATTAGTTATAAATTAATGGCAAATGCCCAATGCCCAATGCCCAATGCCCAATGGCCAATGCCCAATTAATAATCAGCATCATACAAATTACAAACTAACCTAAAATTGCCATGTCAGTATTTGTTGAAGTAGACCACGTTGACCGCGTATTTAACTTGCCCAATGGAGAGCAATACATCGCTCTTAAAAATATCGAACTGAAAATTAAAAAAGGAGAATTCATCACCTTAATTGGGCACTCGGGCTGTGGCAAATCTACGCTGCTAAATATCATCGCCGGCCTCGACAAAGCAAGTCAGGGCGGGATTACTTTAGAAGGACGCGAAGTCCGCGATCCAGGCCCGGACAGAATGGTGGTGTTTCAAAATTACTCGCTGCTACCTTGGCTGACGGTGCGCGAAAATATTGCCCTAGCAGTAAATGAAATTTACAGCGGTAACTCTCAAGAAGATCGCGAGTTGGTGATCGAACACCACATTAAATTAGTCGGACTCGGACACGCCGCCGACAAACGCCCGGGCGAAATTTCTGGGGGGATGAAACAAAGAGTTGCGATCGCCCGCGCCCTGGCGATTCGCCCCAAATTGCTGCTGCTAGACGAACCCTTCGGCGCCCTCGATGCCTTAACTCGCGGCGGTTTGCAAGACCAGTTGATGAAAATTTGCGAGGAAAGCAAAGTCACCAGCGTGATGGTAACTCACGACGTGGACGAAGCTTTATTGCTGAGCGATCGCATTGTGATGCTCACCAACGGCCCGGAAGCGCAAATCGGGCAAATCCTCGAAGTGAACATTCCCCGCCCCCGCAAGCGCATGGAAGTTGTCAACCATCCGAGTTACTACGCGCTGCGTAACGAAATGGTTTACTTCCTCAACCAGCAAAAACGGGTCAAACAGCGCCGGGCCAAACAACAACCGCCTGTCATCGCCCGCAATGGCTTGGAAAAAATCAACCTCGATATCGGCTTTATTCCCCTCACCGACTGCGCCCCCTTAGTAGTAGCCAAAGAAAAAGGATTTTTCCAAGCGCACGGCTTGGAAGAAGTTACTCTCAGCCGCGAACCTAGCTGGAAAGCGATCGCTAAAGGAGTCGCCGAAGGACGGCTGGACGCGGCGCAAATGGTCGCAGGAATGCCGATCGGTATGCTGTTGGGGCTCGACGGTGAAGCCCCTGTGCCCATCTGTAGCGCCATGACGCTTTCTCGCAACGGCAATTCGATTGTTTTCAGCAAAGAGCTTTACAGACAAGGCATTCGGACATTAGAGGATTTCAAAGCTGCGATCGCCAAGACTCCGGATAAAGTTCACACCTTGGGCATGGTACACTCCGCCTCCATGCACAATCTGCTGTTCCGCTACTGGCTGGCTGCTGGTGGCATCGACCCCGACCTCGACGTGGGCTTGAACGTGATTCCTCCCCCGCAGATGGTATCGAATTTAAAAGCAGGCAACATTGACGGCTACTGTTCAGGCGACCCCTGGAACTCGCACGCAGTCAACAGCGGTACGGGTTTTGTCATGGCCCGTTCCCTGGATATTCTGCCCGGACACATCGAAAAAGTTCTCGGTGTTACCGAAGATTGGGCTCAAAAATATCCTCAAACCCACCTCGCCCTCGTCAAAGCGCTTTTGGAAGCCTGCGACTACTGCGACGACCGCCGCAACCGCGAAGAAGTTCTAGCATTGATTAGCCAAGAACAATACATCGGCGCCGATCCGAAAGACATCCGTCCGGGGTTCATCGATCCGTACAACTCCGGTACGGAGGCAGAACCAGAAATGCTCTACAACTTCAACCAGTTCTACGTTGACAAAACCAATTTTCCAGACCGCCTAGAAATGGTGTGGGTGATGGCGCAGATGGCTCGCTGGGGGCTGATCCCGTTCCCGAGAAACTGGGTGGAAGTCGTCGATCGAGTTTTGCGGCCCGATGTTTTCGGTCAAGCAGTGCGCGAATTGGGCTTGCCGGATATTGCCAGAGATCGCCGGACGATCGAGCTATTTGACGGCACTGTGTTTAATCTAGACGACCCGATCCAATATCTTCAGAATGTCAAAATTAAGCGCGCCGTCCGCATTGAAGAAATTTTAATTGAACAAATAGGCAGTCAGTGTTCCATCAAACTGCCAGCATAACCAGCAAATAGGAAGAGGGAATGAGGAGCAAGAAATCAGGAAACAAGACTCCACATTTTCCCCTTCCTAACTCCCTAATTTCAAATTCTCAATCCAAAGTTGTCATGTCTAATTCCCCGACCCAAAATCCAAATCCTGAAAGTATGCAAATTCTCACAACCCCCCAAACAACCCAAATTCAAACGCCCAAGCAAGGCTTTCTTACTATTAAAGACGTATCGAAAGTCTACGAAACTCCTAAAGGTCCTTACGTCGTTCTCGACGGTGTAAACCTGACTATTAATGAAGGCGAATTTATTTGTTTGATCGGTCACTCGGGCTGCGGCAAATCAACTTTGCTAAATATGATTGCGGGATTCAACGGGCCGACAAACGGAGAAGTTGCCCTGCAAGGTTCGCAGATTACTGAACCAGGCCCCGATCGCATGGTGGTATTTCAAAACTACTCGCTGCTACCGTGGCTGACTGCTACTGAAAACATTCACCTCGGCGTTGAAAATGTTTACCCGGAAAAGTCCGCAGACGAACACAATACGATCGTCCAGGAACACTTGGAATTAGTGGGGCTGACCGAAGCTTGTAACAAAAGACCGGGCCAATTGTCCGGGGGGATGAAACAGCGGGTTGCGATCGCCAGAGCTCTGGCAACTCGTCCCAAACTATTGATTTTGGACGAACCTTTCGGAGCTCTAGACCCGATTACCCGGGAAGAGTTGCAGGAAGAATTGCTGAAAATTTGGCGGAAGGAAAAAATTACCGTCATTATGATTACTCACGATATTGATGAGGCTTTGTTTTTGGCCGATCGCATCGTGATGATGACCAACGGGCCAGCAGCTTCCATCGGCGAAGATATGCACGTTCCGTTCAGCCGTCCCCGCAACCGGGCGCGGATTATGGAAGACCCGAAATACTACGAACTGCGTAACTTTGCTTTGGAGTTCCTGTTTTCTCGCTACGCGCACCACGAAGAGGGTGAAGCAACGGACTCGGAGACAGAAGCCGTCGCGCTACCGATGCCATTACCTGCTAGCAAAAAGCCTGCGCTTGCGGAGACTACTAACAGGCCGATCGCACCTGCACCTTTTGTCTCTCACGCAGCCGTTGCCCCAGAAGCTTCGCCGATCAAACGCGGCATCCTGGCAGCCTCGTGGTTCGTAGCAATGGTTACTTTAGCGGCCGTCAATATGTCTGCTATTTCCAGCCAGCTAAAGCAAGCGAAACTAGAAGAAACTGCACCGCAGGCGACGACTGCGGCGGCGGTTGTGAGTTCTCCCCCCAGCCCGCAAATTGCAGCAAGTTCGATCGCACCGACTGCTAGTCCTGCACCCATCGCTGCTTCCAGTCCTGCACCTATCGCTGCTGCTTCCAGTCCTGCACCCATCGCTGCTGCCAGCCCTGCAGCGAATGCCAGCCCTACACCCATCGCTGCTTCCAGTCCTGTACCCCTCGCTGCTACCGCTAACAGCGCGGGCGCGGCAAATGCAGCAACCAGTGCCACATCAGAGATTTCTGACAAAGCCGAACTCGATGCGATCGGAAAGCAGTTGTATGCACAAATCGACCAAACCTGGAGAACAACTCCGACATTTACCGAAAGCTTGACTTATCGGGTCAAAGTAAAACAAAACGGCGATATCCTACAGTTCGCTCCCACAAATAAAGCAGCTAAAGATTTCGTCAAAGAAACTCCTCTGCCTGTTTTGCAAACTCCTGCCGGTGCAGCAGTAGGCGCTGAAAAAACTGCTGAGTTCCAAGTAACTTTTAGCCCCACCAACGGTGGCGTATTTGAAGTAAAATCAGGGAAGTAGGCGACATAATAGTCCCGCACTAAATCTCACATTGCTATCAACAACTAGGTCAAAAGTAGTACCGACGCGCTGTTTGAACTCTGGAAAAATTCCTCCTAGCTCCCCCTAGCTGGGGGTGACAAGATGTAGGTGTGGAGTACCTCTATTAGAGAGGGAGTGAGGAGCAGCAAGCCACGGGCTAAAAGGGATATCAATCGCGAGTTTTAGTAAGAGAGCGGGTAATTTTAAATCAGGGTATTGTCCGTTTCTGGGAAGCATATATGCGGAAATTTAGTAATTATTCTCACGTTATTTGCAGGAGCCCTCAGTTCCGACTATAATAACGAATTACGAATTACCCATTAGCTTTCAAAAATTAGCATCTAAAATCACCAGATGGAAACTATAAAAACTCTTTGCCCATACTGCGGTGTAGGTTGCGGTCTAGAAGTTGTGTCCGACAAAAAACAAAGTTGGAAAGTGCGGGGCGATCGCAATCACCCATCGAGTCAGGGCATGGTTTGTATTAAGGGAGCAACCGTAGCAGAGTCCATTCGGAGCGATCGGCTACTGTATCCGATGATGCGAGATACTCTCGACCAACCGTTCCGCCGCGCTAGCTGGGACGAAGCTCTCGATGCAATTGTTAACCGCATCCAAACAATTCGCAGCACCAGCGGCCCCGATGCTGTGTGCGTTTACGGTTCGGGTCAATTCGCAACAGAAGATTATTATATTGCCCAGAAACTAATGAAAGGTTGTCTGGGTACTAATAATTTTGATGCTAATTCTCGCTTGTGTATGTCTTCAGCAGTCTCTGGATATGTTCAAAGCTTTGGCTCGGACGGGCCGCCTTGCTGTTACGACGATTTAGAATTAACAGATTGCGCTTTTATTATCGGCAGCAATACAGCGGAATGCCATCCGATTGTATTCAATCGATTAGCAAAATACCACAAAAAAAATCCCAATGTCAAGATGATTGTGGTAGATCCAAGGCGGACTCCGACTGCTGAAGCGGCGGATTTGCACTTAGCAATTAAACCGGGTACGGATATAGATTTGCTTAACGGAATTGCATACTTGCTGTTAGGCAGGCAAGCAATAGATTCTGAGTTTATTGAAGAATGCACGGCAAATTTTTCAGATTTTGCTGAGGTTATTAGCACTTACACGCCGGAGTTTGTAGCCTCGCGCTGCGGCATTACTGTCAGCGAGTTAGAAACGGCGGCAAACTACTGGGAACAGTCGCAGCGCGTTTTGTCGCTGTGGTCGATGGGAATCAACCAGTCGTCGGAAGGCACGGCAAAGGTGCGATCGCTGATTAATTTGCACTTGATGACCGGTCAAATCGGCAAACCGGGATGCGGCCCGTTTTCCCTCACCGGACAGCCAAACGCGATGGGAGGGCGGGAAGCGGGAGGACTGTCTCACTTGCTCCCAGGCTACCGATTTGTGAAAAATGCTGAACACAGAACCCAAGTCGAGGAGTTTTGGGGAATTGCACCGGGAAGCATTTCCCCGAATCCGGGCCGCACAGCTTGGGAGATGATTACCGGTTTGGAAAGTGGCGAAGTAGAGTTGCTGTGGATTGCAGCTACTAATCCGGTGGTGAGTATGCCGGATTTGGAACGTACTAAAGCCGCTTTGCTGCGATCGCCCTTTACTATTTATCAAGAAGCTTACTATCCAACTGAAACCTCGGCCTACGCTCACATCCTGCTGCCGGCAACGCAGTGGAGCGAAAAAACCGGAGTAATGACGAATTCCGAACGCCGCGTTACCTTTTGTCCCGGTTTCGACACTCCCTCCGGGGAAGCCCGCGACGACTGGAGCATTTTCGCCGAGGTGGGACGGCGGTTGGGTTTTGCCGAACACTTTGCTTTCGAGAACAGTGCGGAGGTTTTTACAGAGTACGCGCAGTTGACCCGGGGCCAGCCTTGCGACATGACCGGTCTGAGCCACGAATACATCCGCCAACAAGGCCCCCAGCAGTGGCCTTGCCGGGAAAACGAGCCTGTGCATCCAGCGAACGAAGCGAAACGGCTGTATACTGACAGGCGTTTTCACACTCCTGACGCGCGGGCGAGATTTTCGGCCTATCACTCCCGGGGACTGGCAGAACCTCCCGATCCGAATTATCCGTTTGTGTTGACGACAGGCAGAGTTTACGGACACTGGCACACGATGACGCGGACGGGTAGAACAGAAAAAATTAATCAATTGCACCCCGATCCGTTTTTGGAAATTCACCCCCGCGATGCTGCCAAATTGCAGATTAAGGAGGGGGATTTGCTGGAAGTTCGATCGCGCCGCGGCAAGGCGCAGTTTCCGGCAAAACTCACAAAGGCGATCGCCCCGGGTACGCTATTTGTACCGATGCACTGGGGTTCTCTGTGGGCCGAAGGTGCTGAAGCCAATGCCATGACTCATTCTGCAAGCTGTCCCGATTCCAAACAGCCCGAGTTAAAAGCTTGTGCAGTGCAGTTGGTGCTGGTTGGGGCAGAAACAGCAGCAGAAGTTGTCGCAGAAGTTGGGGAATTTAATTGGGCCCAATCCTCCCTCGCCGTCACTTCTTGAGCTGCCGTCCCACTACGGGATGTTACAACTCGCCGAAGAATGAGCGGGCAGCCCCGGGCTATAGACATGGGGAGGAACCGGGTTGATGTTCGGCGAGACGTTCGACAAGCGCTTAGTCAATCGCTCCGATCCGAACGATTTGAGATTTACTTCACAGATAGATGTGGGATTTTGAACAAGAGTCTAAAACGTGGAGCTCTCCAAGACAGGAGTCGGAGGCTTGTATCCGTTTTTCGGGTAACAACCTCTTTCGATCGAGAAATTTTGAGTCCAGACGCGCCCTACACATAAATCTTAAATCCCCAATCCCAGATCTAAAACCTAAAATCGTTATGCCATTAGGCAGCCTAAAAACTGCGTTTCCCCGGCAGAGCCCGGGAACAAGAAAAATTAAATTTATTTATTCTGAGTTGTTCCTTGTTGATTGGGGGTTTTTGCTTCCGCAGAATGCCTTCTGGCGAATAGCTTCTGCTTTCTTTTTAATTAATCGAGTCAGACAATTGCAGTTTGCACCTCAAGGTGCTATGATGTTTTTACAAGGCTTTATTTTCGGCAGTGCAGTTCGTTCGATCGGCGTTCCTCCGGATTTAAATCTCTACACCCTCTGATTCTGGAGAATGTTCAATGTCAATCTATGTCGGCAATTTATCCTACGAAGTAACGCAGGAGCACCTCAACCAAACTTTTGGAGAGTACGGAACAGTAAAGCGCGTTCAGTTGCCTGCTGACCGGGAAACAGGTCGGATGCGGGGTTTCGCTTTTGTAGAAATGTCTACAGAAGCCGAAGAAGCCGCAGCCATTGAGGCTCTTGACGGTGCTGAGTGGATGGGTCGCGACCTCAAAGTCAACAAAGCAAAACCCCGTGAAGAACGTGGTTCCAATTCTGGTGGTGGTAACTGGGGCAACAACGATCGCGGTGGCAATTCTCGTCGCTACTAAACCACCCGAGCTAAATTTTTAGCTATCTTGTATATTGCGTCGGAGCAAGCTGGAAGTCAACAATCATTCTCTGTTGAGAATAGATAGTTAGTTCAGTTGCCGCACCGCGCCTTAAAAGCCTCAAAATATTGCTAGACAATAGTTTGAGGTTTTTTTATGGCAAAAATTATTAATCAGGAGGTCGATCGCGCGCGATCGATTCCTCGCTGACACGAAAAACTAGAAAATATAACAGGCAGAGAGAGTCGCCTTCCCCAGTGCGCGCGTGGCGCAGTGAAACCAGGCAATCGCAGAGTTTGGTGCTTGCAAAGTGTACCGAACCATGACAAAATCATCAGGAATGATGACTAAATTACTTTTATGCTGAAAAAAATATTTAGGCAAATTTCCAAGTCAAGTAGTGATGAAAATTTTCTGCATTTTACAGAAAGTGTAGAAGTAATAATATCGAAAGTTTTATCACTGGCAATGATTTTGGTAATTATCGTCAGCGTTGCCGATTTGGTGATTTTTTTAACACAAGAATTGGTAAACCACACTGATAATTTCTTAAAAGACACGTTGTTTGTGATATTTGGGTTATTTTTAAATGTTTTAATTGCATTGGAAATATTGGAAAATATTACAGCTTATCTGAAAAAGCACGTAATTCAAGTAGAGCTAGTTATTGTAACTTCTTTGATAGCAGTATCTCGAAAAATCATCATTCTTGATCTGGAAAAGAAAACAGCAGCCGACTTGATTGGTTTGGCGATTGCAATTTTCGCGCTTTCCATCAGTTACTTGATAGTGCGGTCAACAAATAGAGGAAACGATAATAGTGGGCATTAGGAATTGGGAATGGGGAATTGTTAATAACTAATATGATGTCCGGTCCAGCGACCGGACATCATATTATTCCAATAAACCAGGAGGAGGCACAATTTCAATTCTGCCTTGTTCTAAGTCAACAACTGGCACAATCTCTTCCACAAAAGGAATCAAGATTTTTGTGGATTTAGGCTCTTTAACGCGAATTTTCCGTGGTTTGCGGGTATTTCTGGGGTCAGCGTTGGCTTTGGGAGTTTCCGGCTGTTTTGGCTTTTCTAATTCTGCGGCGACAGTTTCCGGCGGCGTTAGATTCGTTTCTACTTCTAAAAGGTCGTTACCTGCGGGAATAATATCACTTACCTTGCCTAAGATTTCCCCGGTTAGCTGGTTAAAAACTTCCATACCGATCAAATCTTGGACGTAAAACTCATCAGATTCAAGGTAAGGTCGATCGGTCTTTTCAACAAACAACTTACAGCCCCGCAGCGCCTCAGCACCATCGCGGTCTTCCACACCCTCTACCTCTACAGCATACAGCCCTTTGCCCGGGATGTAGCGACCGCCCAAAAACTCGATGGGTTCCGGTTCACTTTTGTTAGGGCGCAAAATCCACCGCTTCCCCGGTTCGATAAACCTTTCCGGGAAATCCGAATCGGGATAGACTCGCACTTCCCCGTCCAAACCTTGAGCTGCTACAATTTTACCGATTTCTATCCACTCAGACATAGATTATATCACTCAAATTGCTAGTAATTGATAGTGGGAGCTTGGCATTGGGAATAGGGAATTCGCCATTGGGAATAGGGAATAGGGAATTGGCAACTGAAAAATGTTGAATTATTTTTATTCCTTCTTCCCTCTTTTCTCTTCCTTCTTCCTTCTTCCCTCTTCCTTCTTCCTTCTTCCTTCTTTACACCAATCCAGTTCTCAGCGCTACAACTGCTGCTTGCACGCGGTCATCCACTGCCAACTTATTCATAATACCGCGAACGTGAGTTTTAATAGTATTTGGGCTCAAGTAAAGCGCCGCTGCTATCTCGGGATTGCTGTTACCTTCCACCATTAATTTTAACACCTCCAATTCCCGCTGTGACAACTGACCAAAAGTAGTTGTAGAGGCAGGTACCGGGGGTTTTAGGTGTTCGATGACAGTCCGGGCAATTTGGGGGTCAAGATATGTAGCGCCCTCTGCTGCGGCGGCAATCGCTGCTAACAGCCTGTCTACGGAAGCACCTTTAATGCAATAAGCATCAGCACCGCTAGAAAGGGCAGCAATAATTTCAGTTTCTGCCGTGTGAGAAGTTAACATTACTACTCGAACTTCTGGCAGTTGTGCTTTAATTTGCTGCGTCGCTGCTATGCCGTCCAGCCGTGGCAAACCGATATCCATTACAATAATATCAGGTTTGAGTTTCAGTGCTGCTGCTACGCCTAAATAGCCGTCTTCTGCTTGTCCTACTATTTCTATTTCTGGGGAATCGGCTAAAACTTGCTCTAATCCCAGTTGCATCATCGGGTCATCTTCAACAATTAAAATTCTCATCATACGAGGGAAGAAGGAAGAAGGAACAAGGAAGAAGGAATATTACTTAGTTGTTAATATTTTACATGAACTTCTACCGAACCAATAACAAATAACCAATGACTAATGACTAATGACTAATAACTAACTTTTAAAACTTCAACGAATTCGCCGGGCCCAATCCAGGTTTCCGATGCGGGCAAAACTGCTAAACCACTCGTATTTGCGAGGTTAATTAAATTCGCTGAATTTTGGCTGCCGCTAGCAGGTTCAAATTCCCAGACTCCGGCAACTAAATGCAGTTTACCCCAAACATAAGTTTCGCGCCGGCCCTGCGATCGCAATTCAGCATGACACCGAACCCGCACAAACTCCGGCCCCCAAGCATCCGGGCCCAGCCCAGACATCTTTCTCAAAGCAGGCACAACAAACCGCCAACAGCAGACTAAAGCCGAAACCGGATTTCCCGGCAAACCAAAATAGAGACAATCCGAACTCAAACTCGGCGAATCATCATTTCTTTCACCTCTTTTAAACTCAGCAACCGTTAAAGGTTTCCCCGGCTTAATCGCCACAGAACTAATGTGAACTTTCCCTCCCAAATCTGCCAAGATTTTCTCGACATAATCGTAGTCTCCTACCGATACGCCCCCCGTGGAAAGCACCACATCCGCCGTCGCCACAGCCCGGGATACCGCCTTATTTAACGCATCTTCATTATCAGGAACAATCCCCAATCGAATCGGTTCAAATCCCATTTGGGCCAACAAAACTGTCAAAGCATACTGATTCGAGTCTACCAGTTTCCCCGGTGCCAAAGGTTCGTCAGGCGATACCAATTCGTCACCAGTAGAAAAAATTGCCACCCGCAGCCGCCGATAAACGGGAACTTGAATGCACTGTGCAGTTGCTAACACCGCCATTTCTGGGGCATTGATAACTGTACCGGGAGTTAGCAAAGTTGTTCCTGCTTGATAAAAAGCGCCTTTGTGCCGGACAAATGCTTGGGGTTTTTCAGGAGAAACTAAGATAAAAATGCGATCGCCCTCTCGCCTCGTTTCTTCCTGCATTACCACCGTATCAGCACCCGCTGGCATCATAGCACCCGTAAAAATTCGCGCCGCTTGCCCCGATTGGACGGTATTTTGAGGCTGATATCCGGCTGGAATCTCTTCAACTACTTCGAGTACCGCTGGTTTTTCGGCGCTACAGTTTTCCACATCAGCAAACCGCACCGCGTACCCATCCATTGCTGAATTATCCCAATAAGGAAAATCGAGAGAACCAGTGACAGGTGCCGCCAAAATGCGCCCCGATGCTGCCAGCAAGTCTACAGTTTCTACATCCCGCTGACTGTCGAGGGGTTGCGCCAAATTTAGAACGATCGATTCTGCTTCTTTCACTGACAGCATGACTGTCTCCTTGTTTTGATAACACTCCTGATTAAGTTTAGCAAAATCTCCAGAGATATTGGTGATATAATTTTTTTGTATTTTGACAATCCACCTAATTTTTGGTATTAATTGCTTATGACTATTAGTCACTCTGTTTTTATACTAAATTTTGTATCTTTATTAGTGGTGGCGCTGCTAATAAAGATAACTCAAATTTCCGGATTAAAAGTCAGCGATTTATTTTTTCAACCTTATTTTTCTCCCAATCCCAATGTCGCCTTGTTAACTCGAACATTCCAAATTTTATGTTCTGTACCCGTCATTGTTTGTACTTTCACCTATGGATTAGCTAAAACTCTTCAACCGCGCAATCCCGAAAATCGATTTATTTTATTTTCCGCCCTTTTAACAGGTGGATTTCTACTGAATCAAATTTACAGAATTCATATATATATGATAGCCGTAGGAATTCCCAAGCTAGGGGTAAGTCTTTTGTACGCCCTTGTTTTGTTCTCCTACGGATGGTTTTTTCGGCGAGAACTACAGTTAACTCCCTACCAAATATTATTAACTGGTTTGGGTTTGTTGTTTTTGGCGATCTGCGTGGATTCCCTGCATTTAAAAAACAAAATATTTTCCAGCTTACTAGAGGGAGTACCTAAATTGTTTAGCGAAATCAATATTGCGTTTTATTATTGGTATGTCTGTAAGTGTTTCCTCCTAAAAGCTTTTTATAAAAATCTTGAGAGTTAGTTATAAGTAGATGATATAATGGTATCACCAGTACCTCCCCAAAACTACCCCTCAAATCCTCCTTCCTCCATCAATAATACTTACAGCATCTGCATCGCTCGGCATTTATCCGCATTCATATACATTATGTGGCTTAAAAATTCCAACCCATCTTGATAAAATACCATGATAGCAGTTACCATCAACTTCAACTCGATAGTTAAACTAACCGACGACCAATTTTATCAACTGTGCCGCGAAAACCCCGATGTCAAATTTGAACGCAACGCCAAAGGAGAAATAATCGTCATGCCACCCACAGGAGGAGAAACCGGAAATTACAATTTTGAAATAGCTACTGATTTTGGAATTTGGAACAGACAAACTAAACTGGGAATTTGTTTCGATTCTTCCACTTGCTTTAAACTGCCAAGCGGTGCAAACCGTTCTCCCGATGTCTCTTGGATTGAAAAATCAAGATGGGAGGCACTAACTCCCGAACAAAAACAAAAATTTCCCCCGATTGCCCCGGATTTTGTCTTAGAGTTAATGTCGCCCACCGACAGTTTAAAAGATACTCAAGACAAAATGCAAGAATACATGAATAACCAAGTAAAATTAGGCTGGTTAATCAACCGCAAAACGCGCCGAGTCGAAATCTATCGCCAAGGACAAGAAATAGAAGTTTTGGAATCTCCAACAGAACTTTCAGGAGAAGATGTTTTGCCCGGTTTCGTGCTAAACTTGGAAACACTGTGGCAATAACTAGACATCTTGCATCTATCAGCGTTTATTTGCGTTCATCTGCGGTTAAAAAAAATCTAATGGAAACCAATACAGAAACCACTGGCTTAACAGCGGAACAACACAAACAGAAAATGCAGCGCCGCCAAGAAGTACAGGCGCAGCGAATCGCTAACTCCTCAAAAGAAAAAGGTTTAATTATAGTCAATACCGGTAACGGGAAAGGCAAAACTACAGCCGCTTTGGGAATGGTTGTGCGATCGCTCGGTCACGGATACCGCGTCGCCATAGTACAATTTATCAAAGGGGCGTGGGAACCCGCAGAGAAAGCCGTTTTTCAACTCTGGGAAAAACAGCTAGAATTCCACGCAATGGGGGAAGGCTTTACCTGGGACACGCAAAACCGCGAGCGAGATATCGAAACAGCTCAAAAAGCCTGGGAAAAATCCCTAACTTTCATCTGCAATCCCGAATTTAAATTAGTTCTTCTAGATGAAGTCAATATAGCCTTAAAACTAGGTTATTTGCAAGTCGAGCAAGTGCTTTCCGGGTTAGAACAAAAACCCGAAGAAACCCACATTATTTTAACAGGCAGAGGCGCCCCGCCAGCGCTAATCGAACGGGCAGACTTGGTGACAGAAATGACTTTAGTTAAGCATCCATTCCGAGAACAAGGGATTAAAGCTCAACCAGGCATTGAGTATTAATGTTGTTGGTAGTCAAGACTTTTGCGCCCCTCTAAAACTTAAAAAAGAGCTATGCTGGCAACGTTAAAGTAAAAGTTGACCCCTTGCCAAACTCGCTACTCACAGTAATTTCTCCCCCCAGCATCTGAGAGTATTTCTGCGCTATTGCCAAGCCCAAACCCGTACCTCCGTACTTGCGGGTAGTCGAAGCATCAGCTTGCGTAAAAGGTTGAAATAACTTTTGTAGCTGTTCAGGAGTAATCCCAATCCCCGTATCAGTACACTTAATAATTAACTGTTCCGAATCCCAACTATTCTCGTCATTTTTAATTCTTTCAACGCTGAGTGTAACTGTTCCTTTATGAGTAAACTTAGCTGCATTACTGAGCAAATTAAACAAAATTTGAGTAAACTTAGTTTGATCGGAATACAATTCCCCAATATTATTAGGACACTCCACATTCAGGCGATTAGTGTTTCGCAAAAATAGCGGTTCAACAGTTCTGGCTACATCTTGAACTGCCTCCGACACGTCAAAACTTTCTAATTCAAGTTCCGCGTGACCAGCTTCAATCTTCGACAAGTCCAGAATATCATTAATTAAGGAAAGTAAAAGCTGGCCTGAATTGTGAATTCTCTCCAAATCCGATACAAAATTTTCTTCGCCCAAATCTAAAGCCTCTTCTTGCAGAATCTCGCTGTAACCGATAATCGCATTCAGAGGAGTTCGCAGTTCGTGGCTCATGTTAGCCAAAAACTGACTTTTAGCCAAACTAGCTGCTTCTGCGGCTTCCTTTGCCTTGTAGAGTTCTGCCTCAGCTTGCAAGCGGTCGGTCACGTCGTGAGCCAGCACTAATTCAGCATTTCTGCTATCAAATACCAGAGCATACGAAGTAATTTCTACATCAATAATTGTTCCGTCTTTTTTCTGGTGCTGCCACACACCTGCAAACTCAATACCGACATCTACTTGGGAGATATTTTCTAGCAATCTCGGCAGCTCTTGGGGGGGACGAATGTCCGCAACGGTCATGTTGAGAAATTCGTCGCGAGTGTAGCCGTAGTGTTGGACAGCAGCCTGATTGACGGCTATAAATTGCAGAGTTTCTAAATCGTAAACCCACATCGGATGGGGGTTATTTTTAAACAAAAGTCTGTAGCGTTCTTCCGAGGCTCGCAGTTCGGCTTCGGCTTGTTTGCGCTCGGTAATGTCGCGGACAACAGTGCAAATAATCTCGCGGCCGCCGTAGGAAATCACGCTCCCGCTCACTTCTACATCCACGCAGGAACCGTCTCGGCGACGGTAGAGAACTTCGCCAATTCTGAATTGTTTGTCCGTCAGCAGCAACTCGATATTGTTGTCAATTAGGTCTTTAGAGTAAGCGATGATATCGTAAATAGTCAGTTGCGAAATCGCATCAAGACTGTAATCGAGCAAGTCTCTAAACGCTGTATTGGCTTCCAAAAGGCGTTTGGTTTGAGCGTCCCATAGGAAAATACAATCTGTAGCTTGCTCGACTACGGCTCGGTAGCGGGCTTTTTCCTCAAGTTGTTCGCTTTCGGCTTGGGCGATCGCACTCAACATTCCGTTGATAGTATGGGCAAGGTCTGACAACTCATCTTCACCCGTCACCGGCAGTCGCACCGAGAGGTCTTGGCTGCTGCTGACGTGGTTGACTGCTTTCGCCAAACCGCTCAACCGAGACAGCACCAGACGCTCTAGCAGCAGCAGAGTGCAGCCGACCAACCCAACTCCCGCTAACGCTACAGACCCCAGCAGGTACAGCAAACTGATCTGACCTTGCCGATATATTTCTCTGGGGATATCCACCCGCAATAGCAGCGCAGGTTTGTTGTAAATATCGCGGAGCAGGGCGTAACCCGCGATCGACTCTTCGCTTAAACGACGCACCAAAATCGGCTTTTTTTCCGACAGTTTCTCCCGCGCTTTCTGAAAGTCAGCAGGCAACCCAGGCTCATTAACGCTGTGTACGATTAGCGGCAAGCGAGTAATTTTAGAAAGCTTCGCAATGCCGGCAGCATCTAAATTGCGCCCGAATATCAGCGTACCTCGGATCGGGCCGGTGCTTTTAGTCCTGACAATTGGCCGGGAAGTAATCAGTATCGGCCCTGACGGTAACAGCAGGATACCAGCGAGGCTGCTTTTGGGGTTGGGGTGCTGCAACAGCGGGTCACGGAGAGAAATGCGCCGTTTTAATGCTTCTGGAACAGGCGTTAGTTTCAGCTTTTCGCTGTCAAAACCCGTACCGTGAACTATTTTGCCAGAAGTATTGACAAATACGGCTATATTAACTCTCAAATTAGCCAGCGCTGGTGGAACTAAATTAGACGCAATGAATCCTGAGTTGCGGTTTTGAATGAAAGCGTAGGCGTCGTCCCAGGCCGACCAGTCGGCAAAACGCGAGTTGAAGTCGTCTGCGGTTTGCCCGAACACGCTGAGCACTCCCTTGACAACCTGTGTGGCTTCTTGTTCCTCTGCTTTGATCAGGCTGCCCAAGAGGATTCTTGAGGAGGCGGCATACAGAATGCCAGTCAATCCAGCGATGGTAATGCCAACGATCGATAGTGTTTTCCGACGCAGTTTCATCTTGCCATGTGTTTGGTGTCCGTCCGAAATTCTAAACTCAGGAGCAATTTTACTGCTGTTTCCTGAACCCTGAGCGAAAGCAATTTGGTCCGGGGGCCCCCGATGTATCAGTGGGGTTGCTTTCTTCAATTCTAAAATCTAAAATCTAAAATCTAAAATCTAAAATCGATTGACTTGTGGCGCAGCGCGAGTTTCCTACTTTTCCCACACCTGCTGTTTGTGAGATTCTTTGCAAGTACCCAAGATGCGCCGATCGTTCTGGCTGATGGTGGAAATTGGGTAATACTGTTCCAGGTTTACCGAGTAGGGAGAGCGACTGCCGTCGTAACTGTCCACTACTGTTAAATTTAACTGAGTTCGATCGCTTGTGCCGTAAAAACAGTAAAAAGCAGACCGAGGCAGGTAAAAAGCGCCGACTACCTTACTCTGCCGCATTTCAAATACAAAATATTCTTGTTTAAGTTCCTCTGGCTTGCTCGACTGACCGTAGAGGTAAATGCCATCTGCTAAACCTGTGCTAGCTGTATCTGGCGCAGGATTTGGGGGAGATTGCGAGGTTAAAACGCCGGATTTGATGTCCGAGTCCTGTGCGCGGCGTGCGGGGAATGCGATGCTCAAGTTACCGGGCGAGAGAGCAAGCACGATCGCGATCGCTTCTAAACTTCCTGTCAATATCAAATAAGTCAAAACCACTCCAGACCCCAAAATTTAAAATAGCTGGTTCCAAGCGCCTCTTGTACCAGTTTCAAAAAGCTCGTAGAGAAACCGGGTATCTGGCTTAATGTTGGCTATTAACTTGAAGCAACGATCGCCCGCCCGGTTCCTGAACTTAAATGTAAGATTAGTTTTGACAAATTTTGCGTCCGCCCCGATCGGGCGATCGACCCGTCAAATAATACCATTTTAGATTTTAAATTTTATAGTCCTGGACGCATATACTACGATTTTCTGTCCGAAGACAACGTAGTGAAGCAATCTCAAAACCTTGATTTAAGCTCGATAGTGCGTAAGTCCTGTTTTAGATTAAAGAATGGAATAATTGGGAATGACCTATTGCCTCTAATTGTGTGAATCACCGACTTACAGTTACATTCTTTTTTCAAACTGGTATAGACGTAAAAAAAGTTGAGATTTCCCACAATCTCAACTTTTTTAGTGACTAACTAGCCAAGTATTCTCGGACTTGAGATTGGCGGCGGCGCAGGTGGGCGAGGGCTTGATGTTCTAGCTGCCGCACCCGTTCCCGGCTGAGATTGAGGCGTTCTCCCACTTTCGCCAGAGACATTTCTGTGCCGTCTTCCAAACCGAAGCGCAGAATTATCACATCTCGCTGCTGGGGGGTCAGTTCTGATATCAAAGTATCGAGGTCTTGCCGCAGCAATTCCGAGGTAATGTAGTTGTCGGGAGATGCAGTTTCGTCTTCTAAGAGTTCTTGCAGTTCGGTATCTTGGTTGTCTCCTACCCGCAAGTCCAAAGAAACTGGATGTCTTGCCATCAGCAGGTATTCCCGAATTTGGGAAGGGTGCAGTTCCAAGGCCGCGGCAATTTCTCCGGGGGAGGGAGACCGGCCCAACTGCTGGGTAAGTTCCCGCTGCACTTTTTTGATTTTGTTGAGTTTTTCGGTGATGTGAATTGGCAATCGAATTGTGCGGGCGTGTTGGGCGATCGCGCGGGTAATTGCTTGCCGAATCCACCAGTAGGCATAGGTAGAAAATTTGTATCCCCGCATCGGGTCAAATTTTTCAACTCCTCGTTCTAAACCGAGGGTGCCTTCTTGGATTAAATCCAAGAATTCCATATTGCGTTTCTGGTATTTTTTGGCGATCGCGACTACTAGCCGCAAATTCGCTTCAATCATCTTTTGCTTGGCGCGCCGCCCTATGTGTAAGATCCGGCTAAGTTCGGGTTCGGTCAACTCCATTTCGGCAGCCCACTCTTGATCCGTCAGATCCCGCTGCCATTCTTTAGCAAGTGCTTGTTTTGCTTCGATTAATTTCATCATTTGCTGCACCTGCTTCCCGAAAACAATTTCTTCTTCTCGGGTTAGCAGAGGTACGCGACCGATCTCGTGCAGATAGGTACGAACCGTATCCGTTGAGGAGTATGGCCGGCTGCCCATGCGATCGGCTTTCACTGTTTTGTTTTTGGGGGTTATGGTGGACATGGGTGAGTATTGCACTCCTTGTAACAACAGATAAAAAGTTGGTGATACCCTGTCCCACTTTTGCAAGTGGGATAAAGACTGCGACAAAGGGGATGTTTCCCCTCCTGTTTATCGGTGACGATCGGTAGAAGCTTTTTGTTTGGGATTACTTTTGTGCTGAATTTTTCAGTAATCCCCGTCGATTTCCGGTAGCTCTCTAGCTTTAACGGCTAGTTCAAGGCGAAGTGGAGCAAGAGTTTAGTTTTCTCAATATTATTCCCAATTTTGAGGATCGTAAAGGGTAAAAACCTCTGTCTTAAGGTCAAGATTCTACATTTTTCCTTAAGGTTTTGAATTCCCTGTTAGTTCTAACTGCTACTCAACTTCACAATACTCATGCAAACAGACTCATGCAATTCGAGGGCTTTGTTTTGCTCTCTGTTCCATCATCGCTTGAAATTTTCTCGCTGCCTAGATGCTGGGATGCGAGATAACCGAACTCGATCGCCGTATTAGAGGCGAGTAACTGTTTAAAATATTTATTGACATTTTTATTTAAATATGTTAATCCAATTCGCCTACGAGTAACGACAAGGTGTATAAAGGCTGGCTGTTGCCCTGTTTGACTTTCATTGTGCTGCGAGGCTCCATCATCTCCATGTTTAAGCTTAGGCAAATTTTGGGCAGTTAGGGATGAGGGGTGAGGGGGTGAAAGGGTAAAAGCTTCTGACTGAAAGCTGGGGCCTAATTTTTTTGACGTTCGATCGTAATTTCTAATTAAAGAGATTTTAAGGGCGATTCCCTACGGGATAGCTACGCTTCACGCACTTTGTAGCTCATCTAATTCTCAAGGCTAGATTAAACCCGCAACAAAAGCTACCACTCTCTATTAAAATTATCACAAAAGCTCGATCGGGTGCAGCAATGAAAGCTAAAAATTTCCCACAATTAGCATTACTATCGCTGGTGTGTGTCGCCTGTGTGCAAAACCCATTGGCACAAGCACCCGCCGCTTCGTCCGCACCCAATACCCCAACTCCTACGCCAATTCAAACTCCATCAATTTCACCTGCCGTTCAAACACCAATAGCACAAGAACCCGTCGCATCGCCCGCACCCAATAATCCAACTCCTACGCCAATTCAGACTCCACCGATTCCACCGCCTACTCAAACACCAATAGCACAAAAAACTCAAATTTCCACACCAATTCCGAGTCAAACGAGTTTAGAGGTTGCCCAGAAAACTACAAACTCTATGCCACCTGCACAAACTTACGACCTGCGCGTTATCGATAAACAACTATGGAGACGGCTGACAAAAATTACCTTTGGTGAAGATAGCATTATAGTGACTATGGTGATTACAAATGGTAGCAAGGAAGTTGTAATACTTAATGGTGAAAATAGTATGTATCTCTACGACAACTATAACCAACGATATAATTTATTACCTCCCTCCAATAATACCCAAATTATGATTAAACCAGGCACTACGCTCAAAGGGCAGTTTGTATTCGTAGGTTGGTTACAACCGAAAGCAGATAATTTGCGGATATATTCCACTATCAATTATGCGAGTAAATCTATTGCCCTATTCGACAATATTCCAATTAATCGGTAATTGAGAAATGACCCAGCTAATTAGACTAATTAATACTACGATAATCTCATCATTGCTTTTCGCGACCTCATCCTCTGATGTGGCTGCCAGTAAATCCGCAAAAGTCGATACTGTTGAGTCAGAATCAACAGCAGTTACAACCTTAGAAGTAGTACCAATTACTCCTACTACAGTAAAAGTTGAAATTATTGCTCAGACTACAGTAAAAATTGAGAATATCACCGCTAATCAAACTGCGACAGAGGAGCAGCTACCAACTCAAATAACAACCGAGACTGTTAAAAATATTGAAACAGAGTTGAACGCCGAAAAAGTACCTGAAGGCATCAGAATTAATGTGCCAGAAACTATTTTATTTGATTTTGACCAATATAACGTCCGCGCCCAAGCTAAACCCACTCTCAGCAAGATAAATCTGCTGCTGAGACATTACAAAAACGCCCAAATATTCATTAACGGACACACTGACAACCACGGGGAAGATTCCTATAATCTCGAACTTTCCCAGAAGCGAGCCGCAGCGGTAAAATATTATTTTATCAACGTTTTCAAGGTGCAGAATACCCGAATGCAAACCAAAGGGTACGGCAAAACTAAACCGATTTTTCCTAATAAAAATTTAGACGGCTCAGACAACCCGGTGGGAAGGGAGAAAAACCGCCGCGTTGAATTAATTATTAAAACATAGAAATTAGATTTTTTAACCGCAGATGCACGCAGATTAACGCTGATAAAAAGCGATTTTATAATGGTTTAATCTGTTGTTAAAATCCCAAATCCATTTTAGCAGATTCTGCCTCGGCAAATACTTGTTCATCGGGCATTTCTTGCCAGTCAATATCCCCAATTTCTCTGTAGAATTGCTCGTCATAAGGGCGAGTTTGCACGACTACGGGCATGGGTACGGCGTGTCCCAAAACTAATGCTTGCTGTTTGGAGTCGAGTTTTGCCAAAACTGAACGCAAACTCTGCCCTCCCGAAACGCCGGTAAAAATAGCCTCAATGTCTTTATCATCGTTTAGCAAAGCAGTAATGCGCGTTCCCACTTGCGACATGACTTCGGCGTCGATGCCGGAAGGACGCTGGTCTACAATCAGCAGGGTGACAAAGTATTTTCGCATTTCTCGGGCGATCGTACCGAAAATAGTCGATCGCACGATCGCCGGATCGAGAAAGCGGTGAGCTTCCTCAATGGTAATCACCAACGGCTGCGGGCGATCGCACGGATTTTTGCTCTGCAAAAACTTCTCAGCTTTTCGCACGTAAGATCCGTGAATGCGGCGAGTAATCACGTTTGCCGCCAACATATACGACAGCAAATCCGAGTGCGAACCGAACTCAATTACTACATTCTTCCCGCCATCCAAACACTGCAAAACTTCAGTCACATAATTTTTCGGACAGCGTTTCCGAATATATTTCAAATCGTTCAACCGCTCTAATTTTCGCTGCAAAGCCATAATTGAAGATTTATTTCCCCGCTTCTCTTCGCAAAACATTGAAATATCTTCATTGCTCATTTCCAGCAACTTATTGATCCAACTGCTGCCCAACTCGTTTCGCAAAATAATCGCATTTTCGATACTAGCTTCCGACAAATTCAACTCGCGCTGTACCAAAGCGATGTCTTCCACTTCTATTTCATCGAAACTCAAAAATAACTCTTGAGCGTCGCGGACTCCCCGGCGTTTGGTCGATTCCGGATCGAGGGTATAAATCTGAATTTTATCGGGAAACAACTGTCGCAAACCTTTAACAGTGCTGAACTTTTTCCCTTCCGAAACTGCTTCCCACCCGTACTCCGAGTGCATATCAAAAATTAGATTGACAGCAGCTTGCTTGCGAATAATTCCCGACAATAGCAAGCGCGTCAGAAAAGATTTTCCCGTTCCCGACTTGCCAAAAACTCCGTTGCTGCGTTCCACAAATCGGTCTAAATCCAAGCACACAGCAACGTCCATGTCAATCGGTTTGCCGATCGCAAAATTGCGGCGGTACGGATCATCTTCCCAGCCAAAAACTGCCCGAAAATCAGTTTCTTTGGCATCAAACACCTGGGAAAAGTGGCTGGGAATAGTTTTAACCGGCAGCAACTCAATATCCGCACCGGTTTGTGACTCAAAAGAAGCCAAATTTCCTAACGCCAGCTTATTCTCGCGGACTCCGCCGTTTTTCGTAGGGTCGAAAATTGCCTGCTGTTTTTCTCGTTCAGCAGTCAACATCAACATCGGCGACAGTTCGATCGTACCGTAGGTGCTGCTACCGGCTAGCACTGCGAGAAGAAAATCGTCGTCGGGATTGGGAGGATTCGATAAAATGCGGGCGCTAGAAGTTCCGAGAGACACGTCGGTGAGCATACAGAAAAAGTGCGATCGCACCCCCCGCACTACTAGAAATTTCCCCACCCTCATATCTTCCACCGAAACATCGGCGTGCAGTCGCACTTCTAATCCCTTGCTCAGGGAACCTTGAATAACAGAGCCTAACGGTCGATCCATTTTAGATTTTAGATTTTAGATTTTAGATTGTTAATAATCGAGCAATTTTCGATGGGCGATTTTTTATTTTAGATTTTCGATTGTTAACAGTCAACTAATTACCATTCCGATCCTAGTGGCACTTCAAAAAAAACTCGGACTCAGATCTATATTGACCAAATCGGTTTCGCTCAAATAAGCATCGGTCAAAAATACCGCTTTTAAACTTGCGCCTTTGAGGTTAGTACCTTTCAGGTTAGCACCTCTGAGATTAACTCGGAATAAATGAGCATCGCTCAAGTCGGCCTCAGTTAAATCTGCTCCCTCCAAATTTACTCTCATCAAATCTGCTTTTCGGAGGTCAGCTTCGGTTAAGTTAGCGCCACTGAGGTCAGCTTTTGTCAAGTCTACACCTCTCAAGTCTGCCCCGCTCAAGTTAGCGAACAGCAAAGTAGCTCCCGTGAAATCTGTCTCCCTCAAATCGGCATCGCTTAAATTAGCGCCGCTGAGGTCAGCCCTTGTTAAGTCTACACCCCGGAGGTCAGCAGAACTCAAGTTTACTTGGTGTAAAATTGCGCCGCTTAAATCGGCTCCTCTCAAATCTGTTTGCTCCAAGTTTGCACCTTTGAGGTAAGCTTTTTTTAAGCTAGCTCTGCTGAAGTCTGCATTTTTGAGATTAACCGAACTTAAGTTAGAACCGCTCAAATTAGCTCCGCTTAAATCTGACCCGTTTAAGTCGGCTCCGGTTAAGTTTACCCCTTGCAGCGATACATTGGGAGCAATTAAATAAGCTCCGCCCAGAGCGGGGTCAATGCCTTCTGAAAACAATGTTTTGTTGCTGTAAACAGCTTTCTCCAAAATTGTGCCGCTCAAACTAGCTTCCCTCAAGTCCGCTGCGCTGAGGTTGGCTCCCGCTAAGTTGGCCCGATCGAGTTTTGCGCCAAATAAAATAGCTTTGTATAAGTTTGTCCGCCGCAAATCGGCTCCTTTTAAATCGGCTTCGGTCAAATCTACCATAGCCAGATTTAAGCCAGGGAGCGAAGCATTGGGAGTTAGCAAAAATGCTCCCATTGCACCCGGATCGATATCCTCGGGAAAGATAGTCCGGTTGTTGTATACCGCCTTGTCTAAAATGGCGCCGCTCAACTGAGAACCGCGCAAATCGGCCCCACTGAGGTTGGCTCTGGTTAAGTTGGCTTCGTGGAGATTTGCTCCAACTAAATTAGCCTTGATCAAACTTGCTTGTTTGAGGTTGGCGCCCGTGAATTCGGCTCCTACGAGATTAGCTTCTCGGAGGACAGCACCAGTCAAATCAGCTCTAGTGAGGTTAGCTAAATTAAGAAATGATTCAGCTAAATCCGCCCCGCTGAGATTGGCGCCGCTGAGGTCGGCTTCAATCAGGTCTGCATACCTGAGCATAGCGCCGCTGAGGTTAGTTTCTCGGAGATCGGTGCCTCTGAGGTTGGCTCCCCGGAGTTCCGCACCGCCGAGGTTGGTGCCTTTAAGTGCTTGTCCCCTGAGGTCGAGTCGGTGCAGAAAGTCACCAACGTTCATGTCCATGTCAAATTCACCCTCTCTATTCCGATACTTTTTTCCTAACCTTTGAAATCAAGTTAGATATTCTGAAAGTACCTTTGCTGAGTTCTGGTCAAAACCATTGTAATCATCAATAGCCACAACTGGCGCATCTGGCGGATAGTGTTCTGGAATATCGTCAATGGCTACCCAAGGTGAGTTTTCTGCTTGATTTTGTCGAAGATACTCAAGAACTTCCTGGTGTCGTAAATATTTGTGTAGGTGAATATTTTTGGGGTTGAGAAAAGGGGTGAATCCGATAATACGGATAGCGATATCTGGTGAAAATAATGGCGGGATTACCTCGAAGGGGAATATTTCACGCCAGGAAGATGAAATTACTACTCGTGCATCAGGATAGGAACGAAGGACATTTTCAAAGTGATTAAGGCAAGCTGAATTAAATTTCATTAGATCTGCTTGCCCACTCGATGTTTCATGTCTTCTGTCAGGAATCAGTACACCATCAATGTCTAAAAAAATTAACATTAACTAAAATTCCTATGGAATGATTTAATGACTATTAATACGGGTTAATAATATAAATAAGCATCTACCACGCTGATCTCTTAAGTGTTCCCTGAATCCACTTGTTAGACAGAAATCAACATTGTTATTCACTGTTTTTATTGGTGGCTGCTTTCTGACGAAAGGAAGATGCTGGTATCAACAAGTATTGTTCTGAAATTCACAGTTTTTCTTGGCTTCGGCCTTCCCCCCTGCTGGGGTAGGGGGGAAGGCTTCTACCTTCTGCCTTCAGGCAAGAGGAGCAAAACTGTAGATTTTTTGAGGTTCGAGCCGATCGCAAATTCCGGTTAATTCCGACAAAAGGAATGTTTCGCGATCGAGCTGAACTTGCAGGGTTTTGAGCGGATCTCCACCGGAGGAAACCATGAATTCTAATGTTTGCAAATTCGGCTCAGTGCTGATTTCGCCCAAAATTTGGCCGATCGCCTTGACGTAAGGATGGTTTACATCCGAGTACCAGTCGGGGGCTGCGACTCCGGGTTGATCGAAGCCGAGGTGAACGATGAGGGAGCCTTCTCCGAAAAGGGCTATTCCCACTGGCCGCGCTTCTTCTTGCAGTAGCAAGTGCTGGCTAGCCGCCAAATGCCGCAGTTTTTCGAGGTGTTCGTACCGATTTTGGATTGCAGAATCTTCCTCTTTTCCTTCTGCTTTCTGGCTTCTACCTTCTTCCTTCGTTTCGTCCCACTGAATTGCCACTGTTACTAAATAAGTTTGCAGTAGCATATGACCGAGTTTTTCGGCTTTTGTTGCCAGATAGATCGAGTTGTAATCTGTGGCTTCAATCAGTAAGGGGACGCGATCGGCTACTTCAATCCCGTAACCTTTCAAACCTGCTATTTTGCGCGGGTTGTTGGTAATCAACCGAATTTTTTTAACTCCCAAATCGTTGAGCATTTGTGCTCCGACGCCGTAGTTCCGCAAGTCGGCGGGAAATCCCAACCGTTCGTTGGCTTCGACTGTATCCAATCCCAAATCTTGCAGCGAGTAAGCTTTTAGTTTATTTACCAATCCAATGCCCCGACCTTCTTGGCGCAAGTAAACTATGACGCCAGAACCGACATTTTCGATCATTTTCAGTGCTGCTTGCAATTGCATTCGGCAGTCGCAGCGCAGGGAGCCCAAAGCATCGCCGGTCAGGCATTCGGAATGCACCCGCACCATCACGGGTTTGTCTTTAAATTCTGCCGGGTCGCCCTTGACAATAGCAACGTGTTCTGAATTGTCTTGGGTGTCGCGGTAGGCGTAAATCATAAACTCGCCGAATTGAGTGGGCAATTTGGCGACGGTTTCGCGGCGGACGAATCGATCGTGCTTGAGCCGGTAGCTAATTAAGTCAGCAATACTGATTATTTTAAGGTTGTGGGTTTTGGCGTACTCGATTAATTCGGGCAACCTCGCCATCGAACCGTCGGGGTTTTGAATTTCGCAGATCACGCCGCTGGGATACAGGCCAGCGAGTCTGGCGAGGTCAACCGAGGCCTCGGTGTGACCGGCGCGTTTGAGGACGCCACCGTCGATCGCCCGCAGGGGGAAAATGTGACCGGGACGGCGCAAGTCTTGAGGTTTTGTATCCGGGTGGATGGCTACTTGAATGGTGCGCGCCCGGTCTTCGGCGGAGATACCGGTACTGACGCCGTTGACTGCATCGATGCTGACGGTGAAGGCAGTTTGGTTGTTGTCAGTGTTTTTGCTGACCATGAGGGGCAGTTCCAGGCGATCGAGCCTTTCGCCACTCAATGCCAGACAAATCAAACCCCGCGCGTTCACGGCCATGAAATTGATGTTGTCGGGGGTGGCGAATTGGGCAGCACAAATCACGTCGCCTTCGTTTTCGCGATTTTCGTCATCGACTACTACCACCATGCGACCTGCTTTGAGGTCTACGAGGGCGCTGTCAATTGAGTCAAATTGAAAGGATTGAGTTGAGGTGTTGTTATTTGTCACTGAGGAGTTCAAGCTATAAACAGTAATGTTATGGAAATAGAATGTATTTGTGATTGTAACCTTTTGTTTCCGACAGGGCGATTCCCCAGTCCAGATGAGTTTGACAATCTTTTTAAAGTCACTTACTATAATTATTGCATCTTGTCAACAAAATATCTCCCCAATATTTCATGAGCTTGACTGAGATCGCGAATATTTTAAGTAAACCGTACTTCCAAGCTCCTAATTGCTTAATTTATAACATGGATTGTTTGGAAGCATTGAAGCTGTTGCCAGAGGAATTTGTAGCTCTAACTGTTACCAGCCCTCCTTATAATATTGGCAAAGAGTATGAAAAATTCTTGCTGTTAGATGAGTATTTAAACTGGTGCGAGCAGTGGATAGCCGAGGTTTACCGGGTAACGTTCGATCGAGGAGCTTTTTGGCTGAATTTAGGTTATTTGTCAATTCGCGATCGGGCAAAAGCAATTCCGATTTCCTATCTGCTTTGGGACAAAGTGCCTTTTTATCTGATTCAAGAAGTTGTCTGGAATTACGGCGCGGGAGTTGCGGGCAGCAAGTTCTTTTCACCCCGCAAGGAAAAGTTTCTCTGGTAGGTAAAAAATCCTGATAAGTATACATTTAATTTGGATAAAGAGCTATTCTGGATTTGTGGTAAAAACGGTAGTCTCGCTCACGCAAGCTTTCTGGTCTGTACCACGGGAAGTTTTATTTTTATTATCACCTAAAACTCAGGAGAGCCGTCTAGCTTGTTGAAAAATTATCCTATCATTCCTTTGTCTTATGAGTACCAACGCCCCGGTCAAAACAATTTTAATTCTGGCAGCTAATCCCAAAAATACGGCTCCCTTGCGATTGGATCAAGAAATACGGGAAATTGACGAAGGATTGCGACGGGCAAACAAACGAGAACTGTATAAATTAGAACAAAAATGGGCCGTGCGTTCCCGTGATTTTTACCGAGCTATCTTAGATTATCAACCGAATATTGTTCACTTTTGCGGACATGGTGCGGGAGAAGATGGAATTGTCCTAGAAGATGATACTGGAAAAATGGCGCTAGTGCAGACAAATGCCCTCGCCAGTATGTTTAAATTATTTGCCAAAAAAGGGGTAGAGTGCGTAATTCTCAATGCTTGTTATTCGGAAGTACAAGCTGATGCAATTAGCCAATACGTTAATTATGTAGTTGGCATGAATAGAGCCGTGGGTGATAAAGCAGCAGTTGCTTTTGCGGTGGCATTTTATGATGGGATTGCCGCTGGGTATGAAGTGGAAGAAGCCTACGATTTAGGGCGTTCGCAGATGATGATTTTCCTAGAGCATGAAACTCCGGTTTTTAAGAAAAAGAACTTAATAGATGCTCCGATTGATGACGGTATAATTGCTTTTGAAGATGTGATTCCGCCTAACCCTTACCAAGGATTGTCTGCATTTAAAGAAGAAGATGCAGACTTCTTTTTTGGGCAAGAAAAATTTGTCAATAACTTAGTGGAAGTAACCCACAAGCAGCCCTTGGTAGCTGTCGTTGGGCCAAGTGGAAGTGGTAAATCTTCTGTGGTGTATGCGGGCTTAATTCCCAAATTGCGAAAAGAAGGAAATTGGTTAATTGAATCATTTCGTCCCGGAAAAGAACCGTTTTTGCCTTTGGCTTCTGCCTTAGTGCGGCAATTAGAACCAGAAGCGGGTGAAACTCAACAATTGCGGGAAGCGGTAGGATTAGCCGACGACTTACAAAATGGGAGAATCACTTTACAGCAAGTTGTATCTCGCATTTTAGAGCGTAACCCAGGTAAACGGTTGTTGTTAGTTGCCGACCAATTTGAGGAACTGTACACCCTTTGTCAGGTGAAGGAAGAACAGGAACGTTTTGTTAATGAGTTGCTAACGGCGATTACTCAACAAAACATTACATTAGTTTTGACGTTACGCGCTGACTTTTACGGTTATGTGCTTTCCTATCGTCCGTTTCGGGATGCTTTGCAGGAATTTACACCACAATTGCTTAGTTCCATGAAACGGGAGGAATTACAACAAACCATTGAATTGCCGGCTCAAAAATTGGCAGTACAGTTAGAGGCTCAATTAACCCAACGCATTCTTGATGATGTGGGGGAAGAACCGGGAAATTTACCCTTATTAGAATTTGCACTAACTCGTTTGTGGGAAAAGCAGCAAAACCGAGAGTTAACTCACCAAGCTTATGAAGAAATTGGCGGGGTGAAAAAAGCCATTGCCAATCATGCCGAACAAGTTTACCAACAACTGAGCGAAACCGAGAAAAAACAGGCACAACGTATCTTTGTGCAATTAGTGCGTCCGGGGGAAGGAACAGAAGATACCAGGCGCGTTGCGACTCGTGCGGAAGTGGGGGAAGATAACTGGAATTTGGTCAGTTATTTAGCAGGATATCAAGCGCGTTTGGTAGTCACAGGCCGGCAAGAACCGGAAGATACAGTAGAAGTGGTGCATGAAGCGCTGATTCGGGAATGGGGAACTTTGCGCGAGTGGATAAATGCTAACCGTGATTTTCGGACTTGGCAAGAACGGCTGAAAGTGGCCCTGGGGGAGTGGAAAAATAACAACCATGACTCTGGGGCGTTGTTGCAAGGTGTACCGTTAAATGTGGCAGCAGAGTGGTTGCGTAAACGCGCCGGTGAAATGACGCAGGAGGAACGAGATTTTATTCAGGTTAGCGTTCGGAAGCAAAAACGTAGGCGGCAATTTACTACTTTTGGAGTGTCTGGTGCTTTTATCGTTGTTTCTAGTTTGGCTATTTTTGCTAATTGGCAGTCGTGGCAAGTACAAAGAGTTCAGTTAGGTCAAAGTGATGCTCTCAGTCTGTATTCAAACGAACTTTTTAATAAAAATCAAGAGTTCGATGCACTTATAGCAAGTTTAGGAGCAGCCATACCAATTAAACGCACAAAAGCTCAACCTTCAATGCAAGTTTTGACTGCTTTGCGAAAAGCAGTTTATGGAGTGAAGGAACACCGTTTAGAAGACCATAGCGATTGGGTCTATAGCGTCGCATTTAGTCCAGATGGCAAGACTTTGGCTTCCGCCAGCGGTGACAAGACCATCAAACTGTGG
>NZ_JAUBUI010000195.1:0-2056 GCF_036705385.1 Microcoleus sp. B3-A4
CTAATTATGAAATGGAACCGAAAAATAAAAAATAAAGGTAACTTAGTTAATGCAGTTTAGATGTTTAACAGCTTATCGCGGACAGAATATTTTCTCAATTTTGCCCTAGCTAATATTGATTCGCTTCCTCCACTATCTCCTTAAATGATAGGAAGCTGGTTTGCTGTGGGGAGGCAGAGCGTAATACTGTTGATATTAATGCGGAAAATTATTATATCGAAAGTTATCCTAAAATCAAAAGTTTTTCCATTGAAGGTGGCAACTGGTGTTTTTGCCGAAGTTCCTGAGTTTGTGATCGCGCAAATATAAAAGCCAAGTTGAAAAATTCTTAAACTACCTGATTGCTACTCAACATTTCTTCCAGCAGACAACATCCACAATTTGCGGGATGGTGGAAATAGAACAGGTGGAATTGAACCGAAAACAGGAAGAGAGGGAAAGTCAGCGCGATCGCGAACAACTAGAATTATACAAGCAAAAGGAACACGAGGATAAAGAGCGCGCTCAAGAACAAATGGAAATCGGCAGGAAGAACGAAGACAAACAGAAAAAGCGATCTCGCCAACTTGAGAATATCATCTTTTTTTGTCGGATCTGCGATCGGAGGCGGACAAATCTTTTGGGCCAGTTATCTCCTCATCAAAGATACACCCATTAAATAGCAACCCGATTTTTCCCTCCCCCTTCATCCCTTCACCCCCACGATTATATGAAGTTTCCTATGCGGTTTAATATTCGGTCTGCTGATACTGGGTATCCTGCCACTGGCGAGAAAAATATCCCCCAGAATCCTGCGGCTGGTAAGAAAAATATTGCCCAGGTAAAGCGGTGCGTGACAGTCAATAGTAAATGACTGCGGTGCAATCATTTTTCACCGTCACCCACCCTAGGACTGATACAAAACATTGTATTCGTAAAGAAATGGCATTGCCGTCTCCTTTAGCAAAACCGAACGGGAATACAATTCATCAAACAAAAAACCGGGTTTCTGCTCAAACCAGGTCACCATGAATACAAGCAATATTAACACTGCTCAAACCTCAAGTTTTTAATAATTTTACCCCCATTTTTACCTTGTCCAAAATCGTCTTTTGCGAAACACAAGTAATCAGACAAAGCTTGCCGCAATTCAAAGTATCGCGGCGGACTTTCTGAGCTTTTTCGCCGTACCAAATCTCGCGGGCGCTGGCAGTTTTCACATTGCCGATCACCGGAAACTCATCGCACAATTTCACATCACCGCGCGTATCAATCCAGTAATTCCGCAGTCCAACGCGACAAGGACGAGTTGAATCTGGAGCTTTTTCTTCCGCAAAGTGAGGAATCATCAATCGCAACACTTCATCGCTGTTCATAATCGGAGCACCGTTATGCTTCATTTCAATTAGGCGCTCGATTACCTGTGAAAATTCCTCCATGTCTTCTTTTTCAATCCACAATTCCTCGAATGTTTCTGGCGTCCAGCGGTTGACTGGTTGGAAGTTTACCGTCGTCGCCCCAATTCCCTGAGCCCAGGTGACTATTTCCGGGAGGTGGCGGAAATTGAGTCGGTTAATTGTCGGTTTGACGTTGATCGGAAACAATACGTTCTGTTTTTCTTGTTCTTCGCGCAGATAACCGATTCCTTTAGAAAGCCTGTCGAACAATCCCGGTTGACCTCGCAAATAATCGTGCAGTTCTGCATTCGGCCCGTCAACTGACATATTCACATTAAAAGGACGAGCAGCGACAGTTTTGGCTGCGTTTTCCCTGGTCATGCAATAGCCGTTGGTGGTTACGCCGGCGTGAATGCCATTTTTATTCGCAAAGGCCAGCAAGTCTAGAAAACCTTTTTTAATATAAGGTTCGCCGCCACTAAAGTTGATTGAAAATTCGCCCACAAATTCTTTGACGCTCAAGAGGGCATTTTGCCATTCTTCGATACGTCATTTCGTCTTTATATTCTTTAAGCCGCCAATACTCGCACTGGCGACATTTAACATTAGACCTCTTGCAGAATTGATTTTGTGTTATAATGAGGTCTTTTTAATCTTAATGGGGTGATCTAACTAAAAAG
>NZ_JAUBUI010000196.1:0-2044 GCF_036705385.1 Microcoleus sp. B3-A4
ACAGTGAGGCCATCGCAGCCTTCGAGAATGCCTTAGAAATTGACCCCAAATTCCACATGGCCTGGAACGGGCTGGGCGCTACCCTACAAGATTTGGGCCGCTACAGTGAGGCGATCACAGCCTTCGAGAATGCCTTAGAAATTGACCCCAAATTCCACATGGCCTGGAACAATATGGGCAATGCCCTAAATGATTTGGGCCGCAACAGTGAGGCCATCGCAGCCTTCGAGAATGCCTTAGAAATTGACCCCAAATTCCACATGGCCTGGAACGGGCTGGGCAATGCCCTAAATGGTTTGGATCGCAACAGTGAGGCCATCGCAGCCTTCGAGAATGCCTTAGAAATTACAGGCGATCAATTCTGGCCAGCTTGGGCAAATCGAGGTTGGGCATTTTTCAACTCCGGGTGCTACATTGAAGCTATTCAAAACTGGGATGAAGGCTTGCAGAAATATCAGTCCAGCAACCGCGACTATCGCCTCGCTTGTGGCAGATTGCACCAGCAAAAAGGCGATGCACACTACAAACACCGCAAACAAACAGCCACATATTTTGAATCTTTCCCCAAAGCCAAAGCCAGCTACGAACAAGCCCGCGAATTATTGAAATCGCCCCTCATTCCAGAAACTTATTTAGAAGTAATGCAAGGCTTAATTACCGCCTGCCACAGCTTGGGAGATCCCAAAACCAGCGAGTACCTTACCGAAGCTACTACCGTCTTAGAAAATTTACTTTTAGACAACGAAACTCACACCGAAATCAAACTGCGACTCCAGCGCAAATTTGCCGGACTGTACCAGTTAGAAGTCGATACCCTCGTCAAGTCTGGCAAGAAGATAAATGCACTAGAAAAAGCCGAATCGCGGAAAAACTTTTGCTTGCAATGGATGCGCGCAGGTTCGCCCAACCGCACCGATAGCCCGACTTATCTGCAAATCCGATACTTGCTGGCAAACAACACCGCAACAGCGATAATTTACTGGCATCTAAGCCCAGTTTTCCTGACAGCTTTTATCATTACCCCAGACAAGTTTAAAGCAATCTCCACACCATTCACCGATTTATTCCCAAATCCCAACAGTCCGAGTTTAGAAAACTGGCTGACCGACTGGAAAACCAACTATCAAAATTACTGCAAAACTAGCAAAGAACAAAGCAAAGAATCCCATCCCTGGCGGCAATCAATGATGGCGCAATTGCAAAAACTCGCTGACATCCTCAAAATTCCCGAAATTTGCACGCACCTCACCAATATCCAACACTTAATCTTAATTCCCCACCGCGACTTGCACCTCCTCCCCCTAGATGCCCTGTTTCAGCCTCCTTTTCCTACGCTGCTACAGAATACTGAACGCGAGCAAATCCGCACAATTAGCCGCCTCCCCAGCGCTCAAATTGCCATCCTTCAGCAACAGCAAAACCCCACGGAAACAGTTCCAAATTCACTGCTGATGGTAGAGCACTCCCAAGGCAAAAGTGCATTAAAATACACAGAAATAGAAGCAGCCGCCATCCGTCAATTTTACCCGACTCAGCGCCCCTCCAATGCCACCACAAAAACCGCAATTATTCAAGCACTCAAAGCGAATAATGGCATTTTTCATTATACAGGTCACGCCTACCACAACACCGAAAAATCCGAAGCTTCCGCCTTAATCTTAGCCAGCGGTGAAGAATTGACATTGACCGACATTTTGCAGTTAAATTTTGTCAACTATTACCTAATCTGCCTCAGCGCTTGCGAAACCGGCTTCACCAAGACAGGCGAGTTAATCGATGAATTCGTGGGCATAGCCAGTGGCTTTTTGCCAGAAACCAATTATATTATCAGCACACTGTGGCGAGTGGACGAACGTTCTAGCGCTTTGTTAATGATTTATTTCTACCAGTTATGGAAGCAGGGAATCCAGCCGCCGTTCGCCCTGCAACAAGCAAAAGATTGGCTCAGAGAACTCACGAATGGTAAGCTAAGTAGGTCGGCGGGAAAAATCACCAGTATGTAACAAAACATTAAGTAGGGTGACGGGACTTAAATTTAATACGT